>JAHEIV010000435.1 GCA_024639205.1 Deltaproteobacteria bacterium
CAGACGGGCAAGCGATATCCCCTGCCGCTGATTCTGATCGATGGGCCCGGTAGTTCCTACTGGTCGCAGTGTCTTGATTTCTTTGAAAAAGAGCTGCTGGGAGAGGAGTTTATCAGCAAAGCCGATTTCAACCTATTTGAATGTGTTCAGTCCGTAGACGAAGCCGTCGCTCGAATCAATCGATTCTACAGCCGATACCACAGCCTGCGCTATGTCGGTGATCGCCTGGTTATCCGTCTTAAATCCGCATTGCCGCAGGAAAACCTTCGGCAGTTGCAACATCGGTTCGTCGATATGCTGCTGCCCGGCGGCAGTATGAAAGCCAGCGGTGCGCTGGAAGAAGAGGGCGATGTGCCGGAGATCAACCACCTGCCACGGCTGGTGCTCGACTTCAATCATGAAGATTTCGGACGCCTGCGACAGTTCATCGATGCGATCAACGATTGTGAATAATCCGCAGCGCTGCGGGCTATTTGATATCGATCGTTCCCGTTTGGCAGGTATTTCAACTTAGCGCCACGTTACCCGCCTGTTTGTTCCATGAGTCGCATTCTTTGTTTTGCGGAGCGTTCAAGACCGCAGCTGTGACCGCAGAACCGCGGGCCTTTTATGGCACTGCAACCAGGCGCAAACGGCTCGCCCGAAGGGGCATCCGAATCAGCTGGTTTTAGAAAACGATCTTCGGAAAGGTGCCGAAGGGCTGAATGCAATATGGGTTTATCGCGGTGGATAGGTGTTTATCGATCCGTTTGGCTTCACAATATTCGCAAAACACGCCATCTAGGTCATTTGCTGCAATACCTGCTTGACCAGGTTGCCGTCGGCCTGTTTTCCGAAATGTTTCATAATCGGCCCCATGGCCTGCATCGGGCTGTTGAAATCGGCGAAATCGATGTATTCCCTGATCCAGCTTTCGATCTCTTCCCGGGAGGCCATCTGCGGCAGATACGCGGCCAGTGTTTGCAGGTAGCCGGAGGTCTTTTCCTGCTTGGCTTCCAGAACGGTTTTTTCGGCCTTGATCAGTTTGCGGATGATGCCGATGACCTCCTCGTCGATAATCTCTTCCGCCCGTTTGGGGCGCGTGGTGTCTTTGGTGCGGCCATTTTCCAGTTTTACCGTGACCGGAACCGTCAGCATCGGATACTCCGACATCACCTGCCGGAGGGCATCTCGAACCACGGTGTCTTTGTTTCGCATGGCCGTTTTCAGATCCTGCTTGATTTTCTCCGGCAGAGACACTGCCAGGCCCTGATTCCAACCGTAATCGCTTTTCGATCTGGTCATAGTTTGCTCCCAAGTAAAATTCGTGCTAATGCGAATATTGGGTCCTGACTCACAAAAGGGTCTATCCCATATATTCTGTTTGGATACAAGTGCCGGTCAGCCTGTGTTTGACAGGTTGAGGAATCGTTGTCAGGGTGGCGAAAATGCGAACTCGAAATACCAAAAGTGAGCGGGCTTTGGTCCAGATGGTGATCTCGATGGCTGCCTTGCTGGGTGCAGCGGCCGTCGTCGGCGTCTGGCAGTGGGAACTGGTCCGCAGCATCTATTTCATCGATGCGAAGACCATCATTTTGAACGGCCTCATATTTCTGATCTTTTTCAGCGGTGCGGTTCACCTGATTCGGGCCTATGTTCACTGCCGCTTCGAGGAAAGGCAGGTCGAAATTTTTTTCCGCGATAAAGAAAGCGGCGGATTTTTCCCCGAGAACCTGCTGCCGACCGCTCTCATCGCCCGTCGCTACGCGGCAATCAAAGATCTGCATCAACGCAGGATCCCCATCCACCACGGAGCCCTGGCCGCCATCATGGCGGCGGAGGAGTCCCTGCATCAGTCCTTTCCACGGTTTGTCAATAACGTACTGATCCTTACCGGCGTTTTCGGAACCATCGTATCGCTGATCTTTGCTCTTGTCGGTGCCTCCTCGATCCTGGGGACCGCCGATCCCGGCAAAGGGATGGAGGTGATGCTGCGCGGGATGAACACCGCGCTGACGACCACCGCCACCGCGATCGTCTGTTTTTTCCTGTTCACCTATTTCTATCACCGACTGACCGATGTACAGAACTACCTGTTCGGCCGCCTGGAAGAGGCCGTTCTGGTGCACATCGTTCCCGAGTTTGCCTTTGACACCGAAGCCATTCAATACAAAACGGAGCAGCTGATCCGGGAACTGCGCCTGCTGGTGTCAGAGTTGAACAAAGGTGCCGATTTCGTTCAGGAATCACTGGAGGGTGTCAACCGGCACAACGAAGCATATATGCAAAAAGCCGAGGCGATGATCGACAAGCACGATCTCCAGCTGGATAAAACGGAAACCCTGCTGATAAAACTCGAGAAAATCAAAGAAGTGTTGGTCGACGGTTTCCGTTTGAACGATTAGTACCCATTCTCAAATGGTATTTTTTTCGCCGGGCTGCATTCTTGGCGGATTCCCGACTGCGGCGCGCGTTCCATTGGACATGCCGCAAAACCTTGTGCGGCCTTGTCCAACGATAATATTCATCGAGTTGGAATGAGAAACTCGAGGGGTTCACCGCACTTGGCGGATGGCCTCTTTCTTCATTGGCTTTGTTTGACACCATGTAAAACCAATTCACTGATTGGGTCGCATGCACCGTTTTGACACATATTTCGATTTTCGCCGGCAGCGCAGGAGGCAAAGTGCCGACATTTCCCTGTGGCCCAGCTTCACCGACATCATGACGGTGATACTGATGATCTTTATGCTCACCATGACAATGGTCATCATCAAAAACGCTGATATGGCCCGCCAGTTGCTCTTTCGGGAGTCTGAACAGCAAAAAGCCGCCAAGGCGTTGGAAGAAAGCCGTCAGCTGCAGGACCAACTGAAAATCAGCGTTACCAACCTGGAGGAGAAGCTGCGCACCAAAGAAATGGAAATCATCCTGCTGGGCGACGAGATTAAAGTGCTGGAGAGCAGCCTGGAGGCGAAAATAGCGCTCATTTCGGCTCTGGAAGCGCGCCAGAAAGGCTTTCAGGAAGATGCCCAGCGACTGGAATCTGCAGTAGCCGCCGCCAGGGCCGAAAAAGAGTTGCTGGAGAAGGAATTCGCCGAAAAGACCGCCGCCATCACCGAAGAGACCCGGCAGCAGATCGAGGAATTCAACCGCAAGTTTGCCGAGCTGATGCAACAGCTCAGCGGCCAGCAGGAGCGGGTGGTAGTGTTAAATACCGAGAAAAGAGACCTGGAGCTGGAGCTGGCCAAACAGCGCAGGGCGTTCGTTGTCCTGGAG
>JAHEIV010000436.1 GCA_024639205.1 Deltaproteobacteria bacterium
AACGGCGACAACCTTGCCCTCCGCCGGTTTTTCCTTGGCCGTGTCCGGGATGATGATTCCCCCCTTTGTTTTGGTTTCTTCTTCAACCCGCTGAACGAGTATCCGATCCTGCAATGGTCTAAGCTTCATGGTTTGACTCCTCCTTCTCATCGAATGAATATGGTTTAAACAAAACGCACCTATATCACTTTTGGGGCTAAAGTAATCACAGTTTTTTTATTGTAAAGTGGATTACCGTAAAATTATGAAATGAATTTATGTATTTGATTTTGCTGCTTTTTTTGGTGGAGGTGAATCTGACGGGGTGCCGCTATCGGCTTTTTTCGGTTTGTCTGATTCAGCAGCAGGGGTGGCAGCGCCGGATTTTCCGGCATAATCGGTTACGTACCAACCGGTTCCTTTCAAATGGAAGCTGGAGCGGGAAATCAGTTTGTGGAGTTTGCCCGAGCACTTCCGGCAGGTTTTCAGCGGTTTATCGGAAAAATGCTGTATAACCTCTTCTATCCGGCCGCATTGGGTGCACTCGTACTCATACATCGGCATGGATCGTCATCCTCCGGTGGCTGATTGCCGGGGGATACTAATGCCCAAACGCGGCGTTGTCAAGGATTTCCACGAGTTTTCACGAAATATTCTGCTGTTGGCGCATTCCGTCGTACGGAATCCGCCACTCGCCGTAAAACTCGAGCACATCTGCAAGCCCGGAAACCCTGACCGGCGCCAGAACCTGGTGGGTCATTGCGTGAACCCGTTTTTCTTCGGCGAGCCGATCCTCCGGCGCGGCGTCAAATTGTTGCAGGAACCGGGTAAAGCGTACGATGTGGATCAGCTCGTGCGTGACGATGTACAGTATGAAAGGAGACAACTGCAGCTGCCGGTATTGAGCCAGCGCGGTCAGGATGGTGTGATCCTGCAGGCAGATCTTGTAAAAATCGTAAGCCGAGCTGCCCAGTGACCGGTCGCGACGGTGCCCTTCATAGCGGATGATCTGTGCGAACGGCCCGTGGATGATTTCACCGGGATCGAGATCGGACAGCGTACGGATGTCGTACCTTCTCTTGAGCCACTGGCTGGCCGACATCTTGTAATGATTGCTGACCAGCTCTTCTGCCAAGGCGGCGGCGCTGTTGATGGTGGCGATGTCATCCGGGTCGAATGTGTCCATCTTGCAAGTCAAAGTGAATATAGCATCAGGGGTGTATGCAGGCAGTAAACGATCCCTTTCGGTTTCGTTCGCAAACCAGGGCCAATCATTCAAATTAACTGAATGGCCGGCGGTTGTTATTCATTCATGGTCGGCTGAATATTGCTTTTCTGCCGTTTGGCAAGGTGAGGGAGCCCGAAATCAGCGCAGGTGGGCTGTGGAGGCACCAAGTTTCTCCCGCTGCCCGGAAAACAAAGACCGCGACAACAGGACCGACAACGTGCCGGCCCCCTGCAACACCACACCATAGATACGGCGAAATGTAAACACGAAAGTGTTCCTTGATGTTCACGCTGCGCTGTGCGAATATGACGGCCGGGATGCCGGCAATGATGCTGCCACAGGGGAAGGTGAACATGGAAGCGCTTGAAATAGAAGTCAAGTTTTCGGTTGCGGATTACCTGTCCCTTCGCAAGAAAATAACCGACCTGGGCGCGGTTAGCTCCGGGCGGCATTTCGAAACCAATGTGCGCCTCGACGATGCCTCCGCAAGACTGCAGCGGGGGAATTGCCTGCTGCGACTGCGGCAGGACGCGCGGACTACCCTGACCTGCAAATCCCAACCGGAAGACAGGGACCGGCAGTTCAAGATCCACAGGGAACTGGAGGTGCAGGTCTCCGATTTCGATATCACGGAGCAGATTCTCGGCATTCTCGGGTTTGAGCGTCGGCAGGTCTACGAAAAATGGCGGGAGACTTTCTTCTTAGACGAAACCCATCTTTGCCTCGATCAAATGCCCTTCGGCGATTATCTGGAAATTGAGGGACCGAAAGCGGCTATCCGCCGGATGGCAATCCGACTCGGGCTACCCTGGAGTCGCCGGATACTCAAAACCTACCTCGAAATGTTTTCCATTCTCCAGTCCCGACTGCAGCTGCCTTTTTCCGACATCACGTTTCAGAACTTCGAAACCGTGCAACTGGACTTCGACGGAAATAATTTTTTCAAGTAAAAACGAATCGTCAGGGCAGCCTGATATCATCTTCCAGCGAGCTCGCAGATTCTGAAGCCGGGGGTTCATCGGCGTCCGAAGTCCCCGGGGAAGCGGCTGCCGAAGTCTCCGGGGAGGTTGCTGTCGAAGCCTCCGTTGACGCCGCTGCTGAAGCACCCGGGGAACCTGTCGTCGGAGCGGCGGCGGATGGTGATCGGGCAGGTGAGGGCCGCGGTTTTTGCTTTTCGCGGGCAGGGGGTTTCGGTTTGGATACACCCGAACGCTGTGTGGCCGGCTCCACGATGGTCAGGGTTTTCGATTGAATTCCCACCGGAAACTCTTTCTCCAGCAATAGCGTACCTTTGGAAGAGAACACGAACACGGTTGCGGACTTATATTGATCAGGCCCGATCTGGTCGTTGGCCTTAAAGCGCACCGTTCTGAACCTGTTGATCGAGAAGTACATTCCGCGGTTGCCTTTCGGCTTGCTGTCGACCAGCGGAACAGAGGGCATCACCAGCCAGTCATCCGGTTTTTTTTGATCCTCTTTCAATATCACCATCGTCCGGCCACTGACCGGGTTTCCCTCGCGGCCGGTGTTGCGCAATTTATACTCGACCCGCAGCGTGTTGATATCCGGTTCAAAGAAAACGATGAAGTTTTGGACATCGACGCTCATGGAGGGCTCGGGTTTTTCGACAACCGACAGAGCCGCCTGCTGCTTTTCGGCCGGTTTTTCGCGGATGGCTTTTTTCTCTTTGCGTTTCTGTTCGGGAGCTGCCCTTTCCATGATTCCGGCGACCCGTGATTCGGCCACTACCAGTCGGGCCGTCAGGATATCTTTTTCATCGCGCACGGAAGCCACGGCCTGCTTCATGTTCTCGATCTCTTCCTGCAGCCCGCTGTTTTCCTGGCGAACGTCCCGATACAGCCACCAGAACCAGACCGACACTGCCGTTGATGCCATCAGGATGAATACCGCGGCAACGACGACGGCTTTGAAATGGTGAAACGTGATGGTTTTTCCGCGGTTGCCGAGAAACAAAAGCGTCCATCTTCGATCGGATCTGGCGGTTTTCGAGAGCCTGGCTGAGTCGGCTTCACGCCGG
>JAHEIV010000437.1 GCA_024639205.1 Deltaproteobacteria bacterium
GAACCGTTTCGGCATTGACGAGCATCTTCTCGAGTTCTTCGTAGGACGCTTCCGGAAGGGAAAATTTGACCATCTCCACCTTGTTGAATTGATGCTGCCGGATCAACCCACGGGTATCTTTGCCGTAAGAGCCTGCCTCAGAACGAAAACAGGGAGTATAAGCGGTATAGTATATTGGCAGCTGGTTTTCCTCGAGAATTTCTCCCTGATGGATGTTGGTCAGGGGAACCTCGGCGGTGGGTACCATGAAGTAATCCCATCCCTCCAGCTTGAAGAGATCTTCTTCGAACTTGGGGAGCTGCCCGGTGTGCGTGACCGCCTGTCGGTTTACTACATATGGCGGTAAAACTTCCTGGTAACCATGTTCGCCGACATGCAGATTGAGCATGAAATTGATCAGGGCACGTTCCAGTGCGGCACCGCAACCGAAGTAGAGCGGAAATCGCGCACCGGTGATCTTGGCGGCTCTTTCGAAATCGAGGATACCCAGGTTGCTGCCGATGGTCCAATGGGGCAAGGGGTGGAAATCGAATGCAGGCGGGGTTCCCACCTGCCGAAGTAAAGGGTTGTCCCGTTCATCTCTGCCGACGGGCACGGATTCGTGCGGCAGGTTTGGAACCTGCAGGAGGATATCGGATACTTTCTTTTCGATTTCAGCCAGTGTCTTGTCTAGCGTTTTGATGCTGCCGGAAACTTCACGCATTTCCAGGACAAGATTCTGGGCATCCTCCCCGGCTTTTTTCAACTCGGCGATTTGATCCGATACGCTGTTCCGGCGGTGCCGCAGGTTTTCGATCTCCTGCAGCATGCTCCTCCGTTTGGCATCGGTTTTTTCAAACGAAACCAGATCAATTGCCGCACCGCGTGCTTCCATCGCTTTCTGAACGTCTTTCAAATTCTGTCGCAAGAACTTGATTTCCAGCATTTCGATTCCTATATTTAGGATTAAACTAAAAAACTGCGTTACCCTTGGGTGCCCGGTTACCACCGTGACTGAATTGAACTTCAGCACAATCCACGGCACGCGGTCGATCGGGATACGAGGCGGCCGTAAGGGAATGGGTGGCGGCGGTCATTGGTAGTTGCAGGCGGAAAAACGTTCAAAAAATTATCACGGTCGACCGGGCTTAGTCAACGATTATTGCGTCCGGGACCAATTGCCTGTATTTCTACCGCGTAGCAAGTCCAAGCGGCGGCGCAGGGTTGATTGTGCGATCGATCACACGCTGTGAAAAAGGAGACACGAAAAGGGAGAACGAAGATGGAGGACGCCCAGAAGACCAAGGCCGATATCCGAAGCGAAATGGCTACTCAGCTCGGAAAGCTCTCATCAGCGGAATTGAAAGAGAAAACCGGTGAAATTGAAAACCGCCTTTTCGAATTCGCCAATTTTCTGGAATCTAAAATCGTCCTGCTGTATGTCAGCAGTGTCAATGAGGTTCGTTCGGAGGCGATGATAAAACGTGCTTTCGATCATAACAAGATCGTGGTTCTTCCGATGCTAAACAACGGCTCCAGAAACATCTTGCTGTACAAAATCGATCAGTACCCGAAGGGGATGCGATCCGGGACGAATGGAAAACTCGAACCGAATCCGGACAAATGCCGGAAAGTACCGATCGATTGTATTGACATAGCCATTATTCCAGGCGTCGCCTTTGACGAAAAAGGCGGAAGGGTGGGGCCGGGCGATGGTTTTTATGACCGCTTGATTCCCCACCTGCCGATCACGACTCGCAAAGTTGCTCTGGCCCTTGACAACCAGGTTCTGGTGCAGGTGCCCACCGAGTCCCATGATAAACAGGTGGATATTATCATTACCGAGAAGCGAATCATCTACAAGATATAAACCGCCGATAACCCATTCGCCTGGCGGCCGGCATCCGGGTGAGATTCAGCCCGCCGCTTCACTGCCAGCTGCTTTCCTGCCCAAAAACATATATCGTCAACCCCTGCCGCCGATGCATGTCGGTTTTTGCTGTTACAGGCAAACACCTGCTATAATCTTGACGCCCGCAGGTGGAATTGATAGAAAATCCGCATGGCAACAGAGCCGATCAAATACAAGCGCCAGCGCGATGAGATGGTCCAAAGGCAAATCGAAGCTCGCGGGGTGACAGACCAAAAAGTGCTTGCGGCCATGCGGCATATCCCTCGGCAACTTTTCGTCAGTGAAGCACTGCGCGATCAGGCTTACGGGGATTTCCCGCTGCCGATCGGAGAGCAGCAGACTATCTCCCAGCCGTTTATCGTGGCGGAAATGACCCAGGCGCTGCAACTCTCAGAAAACGATCGGGTTCTTGAAATCGGCACCGGCTCGGGCTATCAGACGGCTATTCTCGCCGAAATTGCCTACCGGGTATTTACCGTTGAGCGGATCCATGTGTTGCTGGTGAAGGCCCGCCAATTGTTTGACAAGCTGCAGTATCACAACATCATCACCCGGTTGGGTGACGGCACAGCCGGCTGGGCTGAAGAAAGCCCTTTTGACGCAATTATTGTGACCGCCGGTGCACCGAGAGTTCCGGAGAAATTGTTGGCACAGCTTGCGCCGGGTGGACGTTTGGTGGTACCCGTAGGGGATCAGCACGCTCAAGAGCTAACCAGAATATATCGTGACGAGCACGGTATCCGCAAAACCAGCCTCGGCGGTTGCCGATTCGTAAAACTGGTTGGCGAATATGGATGGGATGAAAAATAAATGCTCCGAAAACTTTATGCTTGGGTCGTTCACTGGGCGGAGACACCTTACGGCACATGGGCGCTGTTTCTGCTCGCTTTCTGCGAGTCCTCCTTTTTTCCCATTCCTCCCGACATACTGCTGATCGCCCTGTCGATTGCCGTACCGCAAAGGGCGCTGAAATATGCCTGGATATGCTCAATCGGATCCGTGCTCGGTGGGTGCTTTGGCTACCTGATCGGCTGGCAGTTCATGAGCGCTATCGGCGACCGGATCATCGGCTTCTACGGTCTATCCGACAAATTTGAGATTATCGAAACCCTCTATCGAAACCATGATGCGTGGGCCATCGGTATTGCCGGATTCACACCAATCCCTTACAAGGTGTTCACGATATCGGCCGGGGCTTTCCGGATCAATTTTGCCGTCTTCGTCCTGGCTTCGCTTGTTTCACGTTCCGCACGGTTTTTCATAGTGGGCGGATTGATCTACCTCTTCGGTCCGAAAATTCAGCCTTTCATCGAGCGCTACTTCAATATTCTGGCAGTAGCATTTAC
>JAHEIV010000043.1 GCA_024639205.1 Deltaproteobacteria bacterium
GGTGAGTGTGGATACCGCGGCAGCCGAGCAGGTGGCCGGCGTGCAGGTGGTTCGAGACGGGGAACTGGTGGCGGTACTGCACAAGTATCCCGATGCGGCCCAGCAGGCCGCGGATCGCATCCAGGCAAAATACGTCACCGCCCAAACCGGAATCAATCACAAAACCATTTTCGACCATCTGCTCAAAAATGCGCCGCCTCCGGTGGTGGCCGCTCAGGCCGGGGATCTTACGACCGGCCGGAAAAAAGCCGCCACCATTTTGGAGGAGACCTATTTGAACAGCTATGTCGCTCATGCGCCCATGGAGACCCACACCGCCCTGGCCCATTTCGAAAACGGCAAAATGACGGTCTGGGCATCGACCCAATCGCCTTTTGGCGTTCAGCGCCGGGTGGCGCAGGCGGTGAGCCTGCCAGTCGAAAAAGTACGTGTGATCACGCCGTTTGTGGGCGGGGGCTTTGGCGGAAAGAGCGCCTCGGCACAGGCCATCGAAGCCGCCCGTCTGGCCAAACTTTCCGGCAAACCGGTGATGGTGATGTGGAGTCGCGAAGAGGAGTTTTTTTTCGATACCTTCCGGCCGGCGGCAGTGGTGAAGATCCGCGGCGGTGTGGACGATGCCGGCAACATGGCCCTTTGGGACTACCGTGTTTATTTTGCCGGCCGGCGCGGCTGCGAGAACTTTTACGAAATTCCCCACCACCGGGAGGCGGTTTACGGAGAATGGCGCATCGCCCCGGGTATTCATCCCTTTGCGGTGGGGCCCTGGCGCGCTCCGGCGGCCAACACCAACGTGTATGCCCGCGATCTGCACCTGAACTTGATGGCCGCAGCAACCGGTCGGGACCCTTTGGAATTTCGCCTGAGTCATCTCAAAGACTCGCGCATGCGCTCGGTGCTAGAGGCGGTGGCCAAAAAGTTCGGCTATACGCCTGCCAAGCCTCCCAGCGGGCGGGGGATCGGTATCGCCTGCGGGATCGATGCCGAAGCCTACGTGGCGGCCATGGCCGAGGTGCAAGTGGACGAAAACAGCGGCGCTATTCGGGTCAAGCGGGTGGCCTGCGCCCAGGAGATGGGCCAGGTCGTAAACCCGCAGGGCGCCACCATTCAGATGGAAGGCTGCCTGACCATGGGGCTGGGCTACGCCCTGGCCGAGGAGATGCGGTTCGACAACGGCCGGCTGCAGGACACCAACTTCGACACCTATCTTCTGCCGCGCTTTTCGTGGCTGCCCGAGATCGAAACCGTGATTGTGCCCAACACGGCGCTGCCCCCCAAGGGTGGCGGGGAGCCGGCCATTGTCTGCATGGGGGGTGTGCTGGCCACAGCCGTCCATGATGCCACCGGTGCCAAGTTGCTGCAGCTGCCCATGACTCGCGACCGGGTCAAGGCAGCCCTGCAAAACAGAAAACTGTCATGAATAGGTGAGAAGAGAAGTGAAGCGAATACAACTTGTCGTTCTGGATGATTACGAAGGTCAGCTGGCCGCCGCTCCTGCCATGGCGCGCATGCGGGATCTGGCCGAGGTGACGATTTTTGATCGTCCCGTTGAGCCCTCCGATCTGCCGGATCTGGAAAAAACCCACGTGCTGATGGCCCTGCGGGAACGCACCCGGCTGGATGAAAAATTCCTCGATGCCTGCTCCCGCCTGGAGCTTGTGCTGCAGACCGGTGGGCACGCTTATCATCTCGACCGGGCGGCCGCAACCGAGCGCGGCATTGTCGTAGCGCTGGGGCGGCGGGTGACCCGGTCACAGGTCGTGGTGCCGGAACTGGTCTTTGCCTTCATGTTGGGCCTGGTCAGGAAGATCTACCCGCTGACTGCGAAAATGTCGAAAGGGGAATGGCCTCAGGCAATGGGCGGCTGTCTGGCCGGCCGCACCCTGGGTATTCTCGGCTGCGGCCGAATCGGCCGGCCGGTGGCGCAGCTCGCGGCGGCATTGGGAATGAACGTCACGGCCTGGGATCGCGGATCCGGTAACGAAACCGGCGATCCGCCCGTTCGGCGGCTGCCCCTGGATGACTTGCTCGCCGGCGCCGACATCGTTTCCATCCACCTGCGCCTGTCCGATGAGTCGCGCGGCTTGCTCGATCGGAAGCGGCTGGCCAAGATGAAACCGACCGCCCTGCTGATCAACACTTCCCGCGGGGCAATTGTCGACGAGGATGCGCTAATTAATGCACTGCGTGAAAACCGCATCGCCGGCGCCGGGTTGGACGTTTTCGCCGTCGAGCCGCTGTCCGCATCCAGTCCGTTGAGAACGCTGCCGAACGTTTTGCTGACGCCGCACATTGGCTGGCAGGTCGATGAGGTGTTGCGCGAATTCGTCGAGATCGCCGCAGACCAGCTCGACGGCTGGTTAAAAGGGCAGCTTCCGGCAAACGAGGTGTTGAACCCGGAAGCCGCCGGCGTGCCTCGCGAGCGTATGGGCGGGATCACAACCGCCACCGCAGCGAAGTAGCAGACCGGTGAGGGCATATTGACGATCGGAGACGTGAACGACGTTGACGGACAGCGTCGGTGAACATAAAGACCGCAGTGCCGAATGATTCATCTGCACCGCACGTGCATCCACACCGGCCGGTTGCAAGCAATTGATCAGCAATACTTGTACGCCGATGTTACGGTTGTGCGAATTGGTCGGCAAGCTGTTGCCATTGGTCCGGTTCCAGCAACTTCACCAGTTGAAACTCTTTTCCTCCCGACGGTGCAAATATGCCGGCGCCGGCCTCACCGGTGTATGCGCCCGAGGCCGCCCTCATGAGATTGCCGTGGGCAACGAGAACCGTGTTGGTACCGGGTATCGGCGGTCTTGCCAATTCCCGCTGCGCCCGCTCGATCACCGCCTCCCGACCACCGACCATTTGTGCCACCCGCATGTTCATGATCACCCGTGTCGGTACCACAGGCCCCAGGTCCATGAGCTGCGCGGTTTGCCGGGTGCGGCAGTATTCACTTGAAAGCACGCGGCCAATGGGAATCTTCAGGCGGCGAATGGCCTCACCGATTCGGCGTGCAACGGCGCGGCCCTGGTTCGAGAGCTGCCGCATCCTGTTCGGGTCGCAGCTCGTCCACTCGCCTACGGCGGTAACATAATCATCCTGGGACCAGTCAGTTGCGGCATGGCGGAAGTAGATGATGTAGCCGCCCCGGCGAAGCGCATCGACCAGGGCTTGGCCGGAGAGCGGATCCTGGGAAAAGGCGTGCTCTGTTAATCCGGCAACAGCGGCAACCGCCCAGAAGCAGACGACTGCCAACCACCAACCATTTTTTATTTTCATCACTGGCATTGCAATATCTACAGGATCCGGTTCGTTTGTGACTTCAGCCGATGGCGGCACCTTGCAGGCCTTAAAAGTAACCGATCAGACGCCCTAGCACCAGGGCTGTCAGCCAGGCAACAAGGGAGACGCAGGCAACGGCCCGCAAACGCCACGTAATACATCCCGGCGCAGGCCGCTCCAGCAAGCGTTCATCCGGCATCGCCCCACGCAATGCCACGGCATTCAACAGGCCGGCTGCGACGAAACCCATTTTGGAAAGAAACAGGCCGGAGTGGATATACTCCGAGGCGCGTGTAGCGAACAGCAGCGCCCCGCAAACGATGGCCAACGCCAGCCCCGCGCTCGCGGTGCGAGTCAGCACTCGCCACAGGGGATAAAGCGGCATCGAAGGCCAAACCCCAAGCAGGCGAAGGTCGAGCGGTACAATGGCGCCGACCAGCAGCGCCACACCGAGAATGTGTCCCGCATTAACCAGTGGGTAGGCCCAAACCGAACCGCGCAACCCCCTGGCCAGCGCAGTTGCTTCCAGTGCTGCTGTCCACTCTTCCATCATCACGGTGTCGCCGGCAGGCAATCAGGACTGACGGTCCGGGTACAGGTCATAATCTCTGCCATCGATCACCACGCGTTCGGCCTTCACCAGCCGTTCTCCTTCTTTGGCAGAGCGGTGGCCGTGAACGGTTATGGTCCGTCCCTTACGGAGCAGTTCATCGGTGAGTCCCGCCCTTTCGTTTCGCCACGGCTGTCCCACTTCGACCACCCAGGTTTGACTATCCACTGCCAGGGTGACCTCGCCGTGAGGATTGCCCAAACGTACGTCGATGATCTTACCGGTGATTTCGAACTCCTGATCCGTCGCCCATCCCCAGCCATGGTGCGCCGATAGTTCCTGCGGCAGCAGCGTTCCCACAGCCATCGCAAAAATGGCCGACAAACATATTATCTGAAACAAACGTGAATTCATAATCAAATCTCCTGGTCCCAATCTTTACACTGAAGCTAAAGCTGAATTTCGGCGTGTAAAGGAACTGTGTCCAATTTCGTTTGGTTGCCATCAAGCGCTGTGAGTGGCCAGCCTGCCGATCGGGTGTTCCTTAATGGGCCAATGAACTATAGCGGCCATGATGCCCAGGGCAACGGCCAGCCACCACACCGCATCGTAGCTGCCGCTTCGATCATACAACCACCCGCCGAGCCACACCCCGATAAAGCTTCCGATCTGGTGGCCGAGAAACACCACACCATAGAGCAATGCCATGTAGCGGGTTCCGAACATGACCGCAACCAGGCCCGAAGTTGCCGGTACGGTCGCCAGCCACAAAAATCCCATCACGGCGCTGAAAACAACCACCGAGATAAGACTGTACGGAATCAGCAAAAACACGGTTATGGCCACGGCACGGCTGAGGTAGATAAAAACCAGCACGTGACGCTTGAGGATCCTGCCGGAAAGGATTCCCGAAAGGTAGGCGCCAAATACATTGCACAACCCTATGATCGATATGCTCCACGCACCGACGGTGGCATCGAAGCCGATATCGGTCAAAAACGCGGGCATATGCGCGGTGATGAAGGCTACGTGAAAACCGCAAACAAAGAATCCGGAAACCAGCAGCACGTACGACCGGTGGCCCATCGCTTCCTGCAGGGCTTGCGGGACGGTTTGACCATCGATTTGTTGTACGGCCTCCTGTTTTCCGGAGTACGGGGCCAGCGGCATCGCCAGCAGGGCCATGGCCAGTGACGATCCTGCCAGGATATTTAGGGCCATGGACCAGCCGAAAGCATCGATCAACAGCTGGGCCATGGGAACCACCGCAAACTGACCTAAGGACCCGGCTGCCGTGCCGAGCCCCAATGCCCACTGCCGCCGCTCTTCGCCCACCGCCCTGGCCATGGCCGGCAGGATGATACCGAAAGATGTTCCGGCCACCCCGGCACCGACCAGCAGACCGGTGGAAGCGTTCAGCATCCAGGGATTGTCGACCCCTGACATCAACAGCATGCCAAGTGCATAGCAGATCGTACCGGCGACGATCACTTTTACGTTGCCGAAGCGATCGGCCATTCCGCCGGCAAAAACAGCCACGATCCCCCAGCACAGGTTCTGAACGGCCAGCGCAACGGAAATAACTTCCCGTCCCCAGCCGTTTGCTTCCGTGATCGGTTTGACAAACAAGCCAAACCCGGACCGATAACCGAACGACAGCAATAGCAGCAGACACGCGGATATAATCAACCATCCGCTGAACAGATGGCTTTCAGGCTCGATGGTATTTTTGGCCATACCGAATCTCCGTCATAAATAGCGTTTCAGGTATTGTATACAGTTGCAAAAGAACTTCTATGGAGAAATGGGCGCAACTTCCACACATCGATAAAACTGTCATCCCGGAGGGCGGCAGATGCGACCGGTATCACCGCAGCGGCCGTCGAATTGACCGAAACCGGTTATCCGGTGATAAGGGTTGTATCCAGCCAGCCGTAGACTTGCACCTCCATGCTTTCGCCGGCGAAATGCTGATGTTCGGTTTTGACATAGATGCCGTTGATGCTTCGATAAAATCGCCGGTAGGGATTGAGCTTGAGAACCCGAACCAGCATGGAGTGAATACCGGATTGTTGCAGCTGCGCTGCCAGGGCGGATACCAGTTTTGCACCGATTCCCCGTCGTTGATTCTGTTTCAGCACGTAAAGGGTGTATATTTCACCGTTGTAGATCTCGTCGCCATGTCTTTCCCGGCCGCCGGTAACGAAACCGACAATTCTGCCGGCATTTTCCGCCACAAAACTGACGATCTGATTGCGGTTGAGCTCGTTCGTAAAAGCCTGCTCCTGGCGGGCAGCCGACATTTCGAACAAATAACCAAAGGGTATCAGGCTCAAGTAGGTGTCCCGCCAGGTCTGCACGTAGATACGAGACATGAAAGGCGCGTCAGCGGTTTTAGAGGGCCGAATCACCATGAGCTTTCACCATCAATTCATTTCCGACCCGCATAACATAATACTGTGAATCATCGCGGTCAAAGCCGGATGCACAAAGGGCAGGGGACACCATTCAGTAAAAAAAAGAAGGGACGTCCTTAAATAATTCAATAACTAGGAAAGATAGAGGACGGGAGAAAGACAAGGGCCATCCTTAACTTTGTTATTCCGCATTCTCGGCCGGGTATAAGTTGGACCGATCAAGTCCAGCTGAGTGAAATGGCGTTTTCTGCTGTCAAATCAGCCGTTGCGAGTGGAAAGAGTATTGAATAACAAAAGGGTTTAGAATGGATCGACGGTTATTGAGTTATTTAAGGACGTCCCTACTTGTGTTTTAGAATGGATCGACGGTTATTGAATTATTTAAGGACGTCCCTACTTGTTGGTCCCTACTTGTTGCATGCTTCGATTCGTGATTATGTTGTTGGCAATAACGAATATCGGCTTGAGCCGAATGACTCTGTCACGTTGAGGTGGATCCAATGAAACCAACACAACACCATGGAATCAAACTTGTCACATTTGCGGTCTGTCTTTTTACAGCCTTGTGCATCATCCTGCAATCGGAAATCAACAACTTACCAGTCGCCGGGGCATTGATCGGATTAGACGAAGCATCGGCGTCTGCGCAGTACGGCATCCTGGGCCATTTGGCCCCGGAGCTGAAGCTGAACACATGGATTGGCGGTGACGGAGAAGATATAGAGCCCATCCGTTTGAAAGACTACCGTGGTAAAGTCGTTTACCTTTATTTTTTTCAGGACTGGTGACCGGGATGTCAGCAGGTGGGGTTCCCAACACTCAAAAAACTAACCAAATTCTTTCATGGTGACGACCAGGTCCAATTTATCGCTGTTCAAACGGTGTTCGAAGGATACCGTGTCAATACGTCGGACAAACTTCGCCACAACCAGTTACGATACGATGTGAGGATCCCCATGGCGCATGCCGCCGGTGATCCTGAAACTCGCGGGATCCCGGAGGTCATGAGAACCTATCGGTCGGGCGGTACGCCCTGGGCCGTAATAATCGACCCATCCGGAGTCGTTGCTTACAACGGTTTTCATATCGAGGCCGATCAAGCGGTTTCGTTGATTCAGCAGCTGAATGCTCAGTGAAATTTGCACCAAGCCTGTCTGGAAACCAGCGGTGAGAGAACACCGGCCCGGGACGCCATGCACGGCGTCCCTGCATCCTTCAAGGAACATTGCCTGCCGGGGATTACCCCCGGATCGTTCGAATCCCGCCGATGGTTGTGCAGATATCTTGGTGCATTTCCTCCAAACAGTCCAAAAAGGCATGTTCGAATAACCGTATAACCAGCCGCTTCGGCGCTACAGACCGGCCGGTTATCCCTTTTGAGGGTGCGGAAAGCCGTGGCGGTCAAAAACCAGGTCGGTAAAGGCGAACATGAACGGGTGATCGGTTAAGCGGAAGAACCACTGATTTTTGTGGTTAAAGCCGATGGTTTGGCTCATGGCCATAAAATCGAGCATCCAACCCTGATCGCCGCGACGAAAAAAATACGGGCTGGCGTGTCGGTCGGTCACTGGAAATCGAATCACGGCCAGCTCACCGGAAACTACCGTTTTCGCTAAACCGCTGGTTCGCTGAAGGGTTTGAAGCTCGTTGTCCTGCTGGGCGTCGGTCACGAGCCATTTGCGGAAAAATTCGCGGGTGTCGTCGGTATAAATCCCCAACGCCGGGTCTTTGACACGCAGGCGCAGGATCTGCATATACCGCTGCAGGGTCTGCTGCGGTGATGGCTGGGCGGTGTACTTGCCGGCCAGCGGCGAGGCCTCCTTTGCGGGCAGCCCGGAGCCGATCCCGACATCCGTGCGGGCGCCGGCGCCACCGGACAGGTGCGCGAGCGTTGTCGACTGTTTAGCGCCGGCGGCAGTCTCCATAAAGCTGTCGTCTCCCATAGCCCGTCCCACCAGCAGCTCCACGGTGCCTTCAATTCCATGACCGACGCGGTCGGCCTGAAAAAACGACACCATCTGTTTGCGCTCGATCGAACCGACGAAAGCATCCGTGAAGATCTCCTCCAGATCGTAGCCGACTTCCAGGCGCACCCGTCCACCGGTGGGATCGACGAGAAACAGTAACCCGCGAGCGCCGTTGGTTCTTTTCCCGATCCGAGCTTTCTCGAAAACGGTCACAGCTTCCGCGTCGATATCCGCAGAAGGGCCGTCAAGGATCACGGTCATGATGTGGATGTCAAAATCTTGCAGCAGCTTGCGGCAAATCCGGGTAATGCGGCCGCTCTCTGCTGCGCTCAGAAGGTTTGCCCGGTCTTCGACAAACTCGACTTGCTGCGTGCAGCCGACAATGATGCCTGTAGCCAGCAGAAAAAAGATCACGAACTCAAAACGGTTTTTTTCCCAAGCGTTCAATACCAATCCTAAAGCTTGTTGACGGTTTCCGGCGACGATGCCGGTTTTCGTAATCCCTTTTATTATCTCAAATCGATTCGCCAGCATCAAGAAGTTCGCATAGGAACATGTCTGGCGATGACGTATTCACCGAATAAATTGTATCGGAATCCGGTGGACCTGATCGCTTTTTGAGTTGGGGGATTAGTTTTTCAGAAAGGTTGATATTCGAAGGCACCGATGTCCGGCAGCTTGTCCACCGGATTGAGATCGATGTCGACGGTCAGACCGACAGGTCTTCCGGCGTCGATCAGCGGCGAGGCAGCGGGCAGGCGAAAGTCTGCATTGCCCGGATCCAGAAATACAGGCTCGCTTGACTGCGAGTCCGCTCCCTGGCCGGTTCCGCTCTGGTAATCCGCCAATGTGGCGTAATCGCTTCCACCAAAATGAATGAATCCCGGGCCTTCGGGGCCGACGACGTTGTTGGAAAACACCGTTGCGGTCAGTGCCAGCCCGCCGTCAACGCGGATCTGCACGTCGTTGAGTCCGGTGTTGACAAAACCCCAGAATACGTTGTTGCGAATTTCGGTTCCGGTGCAGTTGCGATTGATAAACAGGTTGGCCATCCAGCGCGTATCGCTGGTGCCGGCGAAAAATATGTTGTTGAACACCTTGTTACCGCCCGGGCCGTCCGGTGAGTAATCGCGCACTACGACGTTGCACATGAACGGGGCAGCGGTCTCGGCGTATCCGATACCGTTTTCGTACACCAGGTTGTAGTAAAACTGGTTTTCGGCACCGTCGATGACTGCGCCGGCCTTGTAGTTCGAGTAGATCCGGTTGTAACGAACGATGTTGCGGTTGCTGTGATAAAGAACCAGGCCGCCGGGGTTCCTGCTTAGCGGGTGGCGGTTGTTGTGATGGATTTCGTTTGACTCCACCAGGTTGTCGGAAGTGCCCGATCCCAGGGAGATGCCTTCACCGTCATCGCCGCTGAACCCCCAGTACCCGTTATACTGCGCCTCGTTGTAAGCGATAAAATTGTGATGGGCCGGTTCGGATAGTGAAAAGCCGTTACCACCGTTGTAGGCGAATAAATTGTAAGTGAACGTGCCGTTGCCGGCTACTGAGATCAGACCAACGCGGTGGTTGAAAGCAACCTTGCATGCGGTGACGGTAACCCGGTGGGCGTTATCGGTGATGGCAATGCCCCCGGCGGCTTTGAATGCGGGATTGCTTGCGGGCCAGCCGACCACGGACAACTCTGCAACGGTGATGTCGGATTGATCGATGTAGATGCCGCATTCCCCTTCCGCCCCGGTTTCCGGAACCGATATCTCCAGCAGCATACCGGCATTTGCGATGCGACCGGATGCATCACGAAAATAGAGCATGCCGCTGCCGGCATCGTAGATCCACATGTGATCATCCAGGGTTGCGACGGTCCGGTTGAAATCTTTGCCGTTTAGTGCCGACGACCAATTTCCATCGATGCGGATCAGCACCCGTTTGGGCTCGTAGCCGGTCCCCAGCCGATAGATGTCATCCTTGTCGGTTTCCCATATAAAGATCAGCTCGAGTTCGTCGACCCAGGTGGCTGGGCTGCCGGCAGCAGCGCCGCTAGATGAAAACTCGATCTGATACGCCCCGGATTCATCGTCAGTGGTGAATTCGACCGACTGCTGTCGCCAGATGCCGTCGCTGGCGCCGGCAATGGAAAATGCGTCCCAGTTTTGTTGGGTGCTCCACGTTTCAAGGTCATCTTGAAGATAGATCCCGGTGGGGCTATTGAGGAAATGCCGGATGCCAACGGTGCCGTCACCGCGGATCGACTTGGCTTGCCAGCGCATCTTCACCCGGGCCTTGGCCGGTAAAAACACCGTGGCATAGACTCCGGCGCTCGACCCGTCCCAGCCAAGGCGCATCGCCACGTCACCGCTGCCGGCCGGTGTGTCGGATACGGCCTCCACGCGACCGCTGACACTGAAAAAGTGAAGAAAATCGTCTGCCAGACCGTCGTCGGCAATGCCGGTGAACTCTTCAAAGCTCTGATTTCGGAATGCGTTGCGACCGGGGAGCGTGCTTGCCGTTCCGGCAATGCGTGGCTTGGTTCCCTGGCCGTAGGCACCCAGCACAATGGGTCGATCCGGTCGCCCGGACGATGATACCGTCACCTGTTCCCGCCAGGTATCGCCGCGACGGAAATAGATGCGATCACCGGGTTCGAAAAACGTCGCGTTGACCTTCGATACCGTTTTCCAGGGGGTATCGGCGCTCAGGCCGCTGTTGCGGTCGGAGCCGTCAGCGGCCACGAAATAGGTGCTGTCCTTCGACGCGGACTCCTCGGCCGGCGGTACGTCCTGCGCACAGGAGAGCACGGTCGCCAGACTCAGCACGCAAGTTGCCCAACAAACGTTCCTCAAGATGTAGTTATTCGCTGCGGTCGAGTGCTGCATGGTTCAGACAATATATGCTCTTTGCGTTAATCGTTTCATCCCTTTTCCCGCATGCCGTCCTGCGACTGCCTCCATCTTTTTGATCAGACCGGTTGTGCACCCCATCGCTGCCCAGTCAATCACCTTTTGGAGGCACAACACCGGTTAGCCCAAATATACCAAGATAGAAGATGGCTTGGAAAGTGTCAAAGGAAAAACAATCGGCTCGCCACCGTGGAACGACCAGGCTTCTATCTTATACGGGCCAGTAAAAACACGGCATCGCTATTGGGAAGATCCGACGGATCGATTCGGATTGATCTGAATTTGTGGAAGGGCAGGGGGAGAAGCGGGCCGGGCAAGGAACACTCTCACGTACCTGTGTATCCGGTGTCCGCAGCGCGTTTCAGACGGCAATTTGGGGGGTCGAATCCGGCGCCTGTGGATGCCGTTGTTTTCGAATCGCAGCGACGCTTCATCCGCTGCTGCCTGGCTCGCTTACCGTTCCGCGGCTACCGCCGGCACGCCTTCATAAATCGTCGGATATTGCAGCGACAACCCCAGGTCTTTCCACAGCAGGTCCGGCTGTACGGCGATGTTGAAGTTGTAGCTGCGCACGGCCCCCGGTGTCTCGAGTCCCGGGTGCGGGCGAAAACGCCGCAACGGGGTGAGCAGCGCGGCAGCCAGTATGGCCAGCCATCTCGGCAGTAACAGCACGCGCGCGCTCGGGTAGTGTTTACGGACGATCTCCAGAAATGCGGCCCAGGTAGACGGTAGGCGGTCCCCGATGGGGGTGGTTCCCGAAAAACTCTGTTCGGCACAGGCGATCATGGCTGCGGCGGCATCGGATACGTGCAGGTGGGTGTAAATGTTGTTCCCGAGACCCGGCAGGATCAGAAGCCCGGCACGCAGCTGCTGGAAATAGAGGTCTTGGGCCCCATAGACATGGGG
>JAHEIV010000044.1 GCA_024639205.1 Deltaproteobacteria bacterium
CGCACACCCGCAAAAATCGATCGACATTCCGACCGGCAAACCCCACGACGGTCTGTTCACCGGTGGCCAATTGTATTTTACCACGGTTAACGGCACCGTCGTCCGGGTCGACTTGGATGGTGACGGCCGGATGCATACCTATGACATATCCTCTCTTTACCGAGGCTTTAACCCGGGCTGGTGTCGCGCACTGGCGGTGGATCAAGAGATAGTTTATGTCGGCTATTCCGCCTTCCGCTGGACGTATCATCTCGAGAACATCAGCTTTATCGGGAGCAATATGCGTAAAATTGCCCGGCAGCTGGGCCAACAGCGCCCGGCACGAATCGTCAAATTTGACATGCAAAGAAAGCAAATCGTGGACGAGATGTCCTTTTCGAACGGGGAGGTTGCCCTTATCTTCTCCATTCTTTCCGCTAATGACCCAGACCGTGGAGAATCGTGATGAATCTACGTGGCTTGACGGCCGCCTTGATGATCCTGGCCATGCTGAGTGCTATTCCGGCATGCCGAGCCGGCAGTTCGGTTGAACCGGCTTCAGTGGCACCTGCTGTCGACAGCCCGCATGCCGGTTACATCATCGGCAACGGCGACATCCTCGATATATCGGTGTGGAAAGAGCCGGATCTGGCCAAACGGGTTACTGTCCTGCCGGACGGCAAGATATCCTTCCCGCTGATCGGGCAGATCAAGGCCGAAGGTCTGACACTCGACCAACTCAAGTCAGTAATCGAGCAGAAGATCGTCCGGTTTGTCCCCCACCCCAATCTGACCGTGGCTGTTCACCAAATCAACAGTCTCCACATTTACATTGTTGGCAAGGTATACAAAGCCGGCCGCTTCGATCTGAACGCGAATATCAATGTCCTACAGGCTCTGGCAATGGCGGGCGGCCTAAATCCGTTTGCAAAAAAATCTAAAATCAAAATTTTCCGAAAGCGGGCGGACAGCACGCTGATTTTCGATTTTGACTACGATCGAGTGTCAGAAGGGTTACACTTGGAACAAAACATCATTTTACAGCGCGGTGATGTGATTGTCGTGCCCTGACAACCGTATCTCAGAATTCATAGAACCGGCGGATAGAGTGAACCCAATCGACATGATGAAGAAATGTCACCAATGGATCAGCGGTGTTGTGATTCATTGTAAGCTGTTATAATATCAACCCGGCTTACTACCTTTTCCGGACAGCCGGCTCCATGCAAAGTGAGGCAGAAGAATGAACCAAGGCACCACGTCCTTGACAGACTACCTGGACGTTGTCAGGCGTCGAAAATCCAGTCTGATCGTGCCGTTTGCGACGATTTTTCTGATATCGGCCGCCATTGCCATCATTCTGCCCCCCATTTATAAATCGTCTACCACCATCCTGATTGAAGAGCAGGAGATCCCTTCGGATTTTGTGATGGCGACCGTCACCAGTTTTGCCGAACAGCGCTTGCAGTCGATCCATCAGCGAATCATGTCCACATCGAGGCTGTTGGACATCATCAACCGATTTAAATTGTACGAAGATCTGAAGCGCAAGCTGACCACCGAGCAGATCGTCGGACGAATGCGCCAGTCGATCAAGCTGGAAACCATCAGTGCCGAGGTCGTCGACCGGCGAACCGGTAGACCCAGCTCTGCAACCATTGCCTTTACCCTGACTTTCGAGGGGAAAGGAGTGCCGGAAAAAGTTCAGCGGGTCGCCAATGTGCTGGCATCCCTGTTCCTTGCGGAAAATCTGCAGGTGCGGGAACGACAAACGAAGGAAACCTATCAGTTCCTGGAAGACGAAATGAAGAAGCTTCGACTCCAACTGGATGAAATCGAGGCCAGAATCGCCGTCTTCAAAGGCCGACATATCAATGAACTGCCTGAAGTGTTCCAGGTCAATCTGCAGGCCCTGGAGACTACCGAGCGCAACATCGAGCGCCTGAACGAACAGCTTCGCAGTCTGAAGGAAAGAGAAGGCTATCTGCAGACCCAGCTGGCCAGTCTCGCCCCGACCGACAAATTGAACGAAGACATGCGCCGGCTGCGAGAGCTGCGGGTGCAGCTGGCGAATCTGGAGACTCGATTCACCGAGGCCTACCCGGACGTCATCAAAACCAAGGAGGAGATCGCCCGACTGGAAAATCAGATCGCCGGTGAAAGCGGCCGATCGGACGGTGGGCGCCCCGACAATCCGGCCTATGTCACGCTGGCCTCCCAGCTTGCCAGCACACAGGCGGATATCGACTCGGTCAAACGCCAGGTCGGGGATCTGCGGCGCAAGTCCGACGATTACCGACAGCGGATCGAGAATTCGCCCAAGGTGGAAGAATCCTACAAGGTAATGCTCATCGAAAGAAACAACACCCAGGCAAAACATGACGATCTGGTGCAAAAATACATGGAAGCCCGGGTGGCGCACGGCCTGGAAAAGGAACAGAAGGGCGAGCGTTTTACGCTGATCGATCCGGCCCGCCTTCCGGAAAAGCCTTATAAACCCAACAGGCTGGCCATTATCATGATCGGGCTGATCCTGGGAGCGGCAGCCGGCGTGGCCACGGTTTCGGTTCGGGAATATACCGACAGCTCCGTTCGCAGTGCCGAAGCGCTCTCGCAAGCCACCCGCTTTCCGGTTTTAGCCGGTATACCGGAAATCCGGACAACCGCGGATCTTCGCCGACAACGCAGAATGCGGCTGATGAGAATAGCCGTTGTATTCGTTGTTTGTGTCGTCGGTCTGGTAGTGGTGCACTTTTGGGTAATGGATCTGCACATTTTCTGGGCAAAGCTGATGCGCAGGCTCGCGATTTAATATTGCCGCCATCGTAAAAGGCAACGACATTGACCGGAAGAATGATCAGCCACAGCCCCACACAGGTAGACAAGAATGTCGAAAGCACCTCAATCGAACAAAGACAGTGACAATAAAGGCGAAGACCGCAGTCAACCCGAAAAACGCACTGCCTTCTCCGATAAGCCTGGATGGACGGCACCGGTATATCGGGAGATCAATACCGTTGTGCTCGATCCGCAGGTCGTATCCGAAAACCACATTATCGGCATGTCGGAAGACGCGCCGGAAGTCGATTTTTATAAGATCCTGCGCACCCAAATCCAGCACCGTACCAAGGATAAAGGATGGCGTACCATCATGATCACCAGTGTGAATCCCGGCGATGGGAAGACGTTGACCAGCATTAACCTGGCGATTACGTTTGCCAAGGAGTTCAGCCAGACCGTCCTGCTGGTCGACAGTGACTTGATGCGCCAGAGGATCCACAAATACCTTGGATATCCGAGTGACAAGGGCCTGATCGATTACCTGGTCAACGATCTGCCCCTCAAGGACTTTATTAAATGGCCGGGCATCGACAAATTGACCGTGATTTCCGGCGGTCGTACCATACACGACAGCTCCGAGCTGCTGGGTTCACCTCGGATGAGAGCCCTGGTTCAGGAAATGAAAAGCCGTTACAGCGACCGATACGTGTTCTTTGACGTCCCTCCGGTGCTCGGCGGTGCGGACGCCATCGTGTTGGCACCGCTGGTGGATGCCGTGATCATGGTCGTGGCCGAAGGGCGCACTTCTATCCACGATGTAAAAAAAGCCCTGGAACTGCTCCCTAAAGACAAGTTCCTGGGGTTTGTCCTCAACCGGCAAAAAGCCCCCATGCTGAACTACTATTACGCCTACAAGAAGAACAGCTGATTCCACAAACCAATCTACACAAGGACTTGACAAGTCCCGGTCTTCTGCATATTCATATTTACCCAGCCAATTGGGCTCACGTACAGGGCCGGTTCAGAATTCAGGAAAGCTGTTACAGCGCACCCTGAGTCTACAGCCCGCGTCAATGCCAGGCCGTTCTTTCGCTGGTTTTCATTTGCCCCGATAGGGGCCGGCGGAACCGGCTGCCGCATCGGAAAACGGTGCAGCAATCTATTCATTTTGCACCTTTTCCAGTGCATTCCGCTCCTGTTCCATTGACGGGAACTATCGCTTCACCGTCCGAGTAAGGCAACGAGCGAAGACCTTCGTGATCAACCGTTCCGATAATCCGCGGTGGAAATCCGAGAACCCTAATCGTTGAGGCAGCTGCGTGCTTCTTTCCTACTTGCCGGTTCTGATCATGGTCGTATTTGTTTCACTGGTGGCCTTTGCGGTTCTTTTTGTCAGCTCTCTGCTGCGCCCGAAAAACCCCTATCCGGCCAAACTCAAACCCTGGGAATGCGGTCTGGAACCCATCGGTGAGGCCAACCGGGGCCAGGTACGCATCCATTTTTTCATCGTCGCCATACTGTTTATCATTTTCGATGTGGAGTCGCTGTTCCTGTTTCCATGGGCCGTCATTCTCAACGACGCCAGCATCTCCATGTTCGTGTTCATCGAGATGATCATTTTTATCGCCGTTTTGGCCGTCGGCCTGATCTATGCGTGGGTGAAAGGAGCGCTGGATTGGGTATAGGAGCGAGCATAATCAGAAACCGGGTTCCTGTATGACTGCAAATCAAACCTTTCAAAACAACGCCTTCATGTTCACCACTGTGGATGACATCACCGAGGTGCTGCGCCGCCATCCGGTAGTGGAAAAGATCAAGGACACCACCGCGCTGAAGAATCTGTTCAATTGGGGTCGGGCCTCCTCGCTCTGGCCGATGAGCTTCGGTCTTGCATGCTGTGCCCTGGAGATGATCGCCAGTGCGTGTTCCCGCTATGATACAGACCGGATGGGGATTGTCTTCCGGGCTTCTCCCCGCCAGTCCGATGTGATGGTCGTCGCCGGTACGATGACCAAGAAAATGGCACCGCTCGTAAAGAGGCTCTATGACCAGATGGCCGAACCCAGGTGGGTGATCGCATTCGGTGGTTGTGCTTCGTGTGGCGGACCGTACAACACCTATGCGGTCGTGCAGGGGACCCATCTTGTCGTGCCGGTCGACGTTTACATCCCCGGTTGTCCGCCGCGGCCCGAAGCACTGATGTACGGTTTTCTGCAGCTGATGGAGAAGATAAAGGGGGAAAGCCCATACCTGCTCGAACAAAGAAAACCGGGAGTAGAAAAATGACTACCGGAACCGAACAGACGCTGCTCGTAACCAAACTGCGGGATCGGTTCGGGGACCGCATACTGGACACGCGTGTGTTCAAAGACGAGGTAACCCATCTGGTTGACAGCAATGCGCTGGTGACGGTTTGTCAATTCGTGAAAACCGAGCCCGGACTGCAAATGGACTATCTGGTGGACGTGATCGGGGTCGATCATTTCACGGCGGCACCGCGTTTTGAAGTAGTCTATCATCTCTATTCCATACCGAATCGGCATCGGCTTCGATTGAAGGTAAAACTTACGGGCGAAGAACCGATTCCAACGGTCACCGGTATCTGGCCGGCCGCCGATTGGCCCGAACGGGAAGCCTACGATATGTACGGCATTCGGTTTGAGGGGCATCCGAATCTGCAGCGGATTTACATGGCCCCCGATTGGGAAGGGTTTCCGTTGCGCAAAGACTACCCCCTGAAGGGGTACAGGGACGAGTACAATCCATTTGGCCAGGAGCGCGAAGAAGATTTTTAACCATCAAGTCAAAACCGGGGATAAATGACGGAATCCCAAACGCTCGTCGACACGGAAAAGATCACCCTGCACCTGGGTCCCCAGCATCCCTCCGCTCACGGACTGCTGCACCTGGTGGTGGAGCTGCAGGGTGAAAAGGTCATCCGGGTCGAACCGGACATCGGTTATCTGCACCGGGGCACCGAAAAAATAGCCGAAAATCTTCTGTACCACCAGTTCGTGCCCTACACGGACCGACTCGACTATTTGAGCGCCATGAGCAACAACCTGGGGTACGTGATGGCCGTCGAAAAGCTTCTCGACATCGATCTGCCCGAGCGAGTCCAATACATTCGCGTGATCGCGGCGGAACTGTCGAGGATCGCCGGCCATCTGCTATGCGTGGGGGCCTGGGGCATGGACCTCGGCGCTATGTCCATCCTGCTGTACGCCATGCGCGAAAGAGAGATGATCCTGGACATCTTCGAGCTCATGTGCGGGGCGCGCATGACGCTGAGCTACATGCGAATCGGTGGTGTCCGTTACGATTTCACGGCCGAGTGCGCACAGGCCTGTTTGGACCTGGTGCGGATCATGCCCGCCAGAATCGACGAGTACGAGAGAATCCTCACCGGCAACCGGGTCTGGTTGAAACGAAACAAGGGAATCGGCATCATTTCCGCCGAGGAGGCCGTCACCATCGGGTTGAGCGGTCCGATTCTCAGAGCCAGCGGAGTGAAGTGGGATATCCGCAAATCCAATCCATACCTGGTATACGATCGAATCGACTTTGACATGGTGACCGGAGCCGCCGGCGATTGTTTCGATCGCTACATGGTTCGCATCGAGGAGATGCGACAGTGCCTGCGAATCATCGATCAGTGTGTAAAGGCCATGCCCGACGGTGCGTTTCACGTCGACGACCCCTGGCTCGTCCCGCCCCCTCACGAGGAAACATACGACAATATGGAGAACCTGATTCACCACTTCAAGTATGTCTCCCATGGATTCAAGGTCCCGGCTGGGGAAACGTACGTGGCCATCGAATCTCCCAAGGGCGAATTGGGGGTGTACATCGTCAGTGACGGCTCGGAGAAACCGTTCCGGTTGAAACTGCGAATGCCGACTTTCATGAACCTGCAGTCGCTGAACCAAATGTGCCAGGGCGGATATTTGGCGGATGTCGTCGCGGTGTTGTCCAGCCTGGATCCGGTATTCGGCGAGTGTGACAAGTAATCAAGGCGCAGTGGATTGCACGTATGTTAAACGAAAAAACGCTGAAGGCAATTCGAAACCTGGAAAAGGACTATCCAGACAAGCGTTCGCTGGTGATGGGCGCGCTGTGGGCCGCACAGCGCTGCGGCTCCGGAGTGCTAACCAAGGAAGACCTGGAGTCCATCGCCGAACGGCTCGACATCTCGCCGGTGGAAGTGCAGGCCGCGGCCACCTTCTACACCATGTACAACGTGCTCGAACCGGTGGGGCGCTACCACATACAGGTCTGCCACAACATCCCCTGCAACCTGCTGGATGCCGAGCAGATCGTTGCCCAAGTGGAAAAGTCCCTGGGCATCAAAAACGGGGAGACCACCGCCGACGGCAAGTTTTCTCTGACAACCGTCGAATGCCTGGGATCATGCGGGACTGCGCCGATGATGCAGATCAATGACGAATATTACGAAAACCTGACCGCAGACAAGGTGGATCAGATTCTCGAAAGTCTGGAATAACGAAAATCGATGGAACCGATCCTTTTGAAAAACGTTGGCCGACCGGATTCGCACCGCCTGGAGCACTATGTGCAAAGTGGCGGTTACCGCGGAATCCAAAATGCACTGAAACTCAAACGCGACACCATCATCCAGATGATGAAGGATTCCGGGTTGCGGGGCCGAGGCGGAGCCGGTTTTTCGACCGGACTCAAATGGAGTTTTATCCCCAAGGATCCGAATCTCGATAAATATCTGGCCTGCAATGCCGACGAGAGCGAACCGGGAACCTTCAAAGATCGCGTCATAATCGAACACGATCCGCACCTTTTGATAGAAGGCATCATGATTGCCAGCTATGCCATCGGGGCGGCAACCGCATACATCTACATCAGGGGCGAGTATGAATTCGGCGCCCGGCGGCTCGAGCAGGCCATTGAAGAAGCATGCGCCAACGGATACCTGGGACGCCGCATTTTCGGTTCCGACCATAACCTCGATGTGATCGTCCACCGGGGAGCCGGGGCCTACATTTGCGGCGAGGAGACCGCCCTGCTCGAGTCTCTCGAGGGGCTCCGCGCCCAGCCGCGGTTTCGACCGCCCTTCCCTGCCCTGGCCGGCCTCTACGGCAAGCCCACGGTGATTAACAACGTGGAAACCCTGGCATGTGTTCCCTCCATCCTGGACCGCGGGCCCGAGTGGTTTGCAGCGATCGGCCCGCAGAAAAGTCCCGGACCCAAACTGTTTGGTGTGAGTGGCCATGTAAAAAAACCGGGAGTATACGAACTGTCCATGGATGTGACCCTTCGGGAGTTGATATTCGATCACTGCGGCGGCATGCGCGATCATCGCGCTTTTAAGGCTGTCATTCCCGGCGGCGCCAGCGCACCGATGATGCCGGCCGCCGATCTGGATACGCCACTTGATTTTGAATCGATCGCCGCCAAGGGATCGATGCTCGGATCGGCCGGGGTTATCGTGATGGACGAAAGCACCTGCATGGTCAAGACCGCCTTTGTCATCAACCGGTTTTTCAGCCACGAATCGTGCGGCAAGTGCACCCCCTGTCGGGACGGCACACCGTGGATCAGTCAAATATTAAAGCGCATTGAAAACGGACAGGGGCGCGAAGGCGACGTGGAGCTGTTGGAAAGTCTGTGCACCGGAATATTCGGACGGTGTTTTTGCGCTCTTGGCGACGCTGCGGTCATGGCGCTGCGTGGCGCGCTGACTCATTTCGGGGAAGAATTCGCCTATCACATCGCTCATAAAAAATGCGCAGTTACCAACTGAACCGATCATCACTATGCCGAAATTTACGATCAACGGAATGGATCTCACGGTCCCGGAAGGCACCCTGATCCTGGATGCCGCCCGAAAGGCCGGCTTTACCATTCCAACCTTCTGTTACCAGGCCGATCTGATCGGTATCGGCTCGTGTCGGATGTGCCTTGTCCAAGTAGAAGGACAAAAGAAGCTGATCGCCTCTTGCGTCACCCCGGTGATGGAGGGCATGAATGTGTTGACCGAATCCGAATCCGTGAAAAACGCCCGGGCAGATATGCTCGAGTTTCTGCTGGCCAACCACGGATTGGACTGCCCGGTGTGCGACAAGGGTGGCGAGTGCGAACTGCAGGACATGGTCTACACCTATGGTCCCCACAAGGGTCGCTACGCAGAGCAGAAATACCGCTGGCACGAAAAAGATTACATCATCAGCCCGGTGATCATCAAGAACTCCAACCGATGCGTGCAGTGCATGAAATGCGTGCGGGTCTGCAAGGAAGTGGTCGGCCAAGACGTGCTCGACGGCATCGGCCGCGGAGAAATCCAGGAGGAAACGACCTTTTTTCGTGGAATTCTCGACTGCGACCAGGACGGCAACTGCATCGAGGTGTGCCCGGTGGGCTGTTTCATGCGCGTGCCCTTTCGCTACAAAACGCGGCCCTGGGACCTGAAAAAAGCCGACACCATCTGTCCCTACTGCGGCACCGGCTGCCGGATGGTTATCGAGGAAAGAGACGGTCTGGTGATCCGCAGTCGGGCTCAGCTGGGGGTGGGGATCAACAGTGAAACGCTTTGTGCCCGCGGCCGGTTCGGGTACGACATCGTGCATCACCCCGAACGTATCAAAGAGCCTCTGATCAAACGAAACGGCACGCTTGAGCCGGTTTCGTGGGAGGAGGCCTTCACGGAAATCGAAACCCGCCTGCAGGTGGCCGAACCCGGTCAGATCGGCGGTATCGCTTCGGCCCGGCTGGCCAACGAGGAGCTGTACCTGTTTCAAAAATTGCTGCGCGGCATGCTGGGCAGCCCCAATGTCGATTCGAGCACGCGCTGGGATCCCAGGGCCGTTAGCGGATATGTTGCCGCCACCGAGATGGCCTCCGGCGGTGTATCGCTGTTCGACGCCATGCGGTCCGACTGTGTGCTGGTCATCGGCACCTATCTCTCCGACGAAAACCCGGTCACCGATTACATGGTGCGGCGAATGGCCAGAGAGAACGGCACTGCCGTTTTCATCGCCTCGCCCCGGGCCATGAAACTGGACAGCACGGCCAGGCTGAGCGCAAGGCACTTGCCGGGAAGGGAAAAAGAGTTTCTCGAGGCCGCCACCCGGGCCGTCGCCGGCACCACCCCAAAGCCATCAGCCGATCCCGTCGGGCCGGCTGCCCTCAGCATCGAAGGCCTCGATGACTTGCTGGGCGATGCCGGTCTGGATGCAGAGATCTTCGGGCAGATGGCCGGGCAGCTGCAGACAGCCAAAACCGTTGCGATCCTGGCAGGCACGGAGTTTTTGCGTTTTCCGCAGGGCAGCGGCGCCCTGGCAGCGCTGCGCGACGGGTTGCGATCGGCGGGCAAGGAGGTCCTGATCGTACCGATCCTCGATCGGCCCAACCAGAGGGGAGCCTGGGAGATGGGCGTCCATCCCGGGCTCGAACCCGGTTACCGGCAGGCCGAAACGGCGGGACTGGGAAGTGCGGCCATGCTGGATGCGGCCGCCGAGGGTGATCTGCGCGCTTTGTACATTGTCGGCGAAGACCCGCTGACAAGCTGTCCGGATCCGGATGTTGCAAGGGAAGCGCTGGCCAAGCTCGATTTTCTGCTCGTTCAGGACGCATTTCTCACCGAAACGGTTCAAATGGCGGATTGCGTGCTGCCCGGGGCCTGTTTTTCCGAAAAAGAGGGAACCTTCACCAACCAGGAAGGACGGGTCCAGCGCCTCGAGCGCCTGATGCGCCCGGTGGGAAGGTCCAAGCGGGATTTGAGAATACTTCTTTCGGTGGGGCGCCGATTCGATCCTGCGTTCGGCGCCGATATCGACAGTGCGCAGGACGGTTTCTCGGAGATCAGAAAGTCAGTGGGGATGTATGCAAATGTCAGTCTCGATTTCGTCAACCAGCGCAACACCGCTAACGAGCTTGACAACCGGCCGGCTCTGGTCGGATCGTCCGGCGAGACAGTGCCGTTGCCGGAAGCCGGTCCCGCATCTCCACCGGTCGCTGACGATCGCCGGCCGTATACGCTTATGACCGGCAACCACCTGTTTCACTCGGGTCGTATTACCGGCAAATCGGCGATACTCAGCGGGCTGCTAAAAGGACCGGTCGCGGAAATCAGTGAAAAAGACGCCGCCGACCTGGCGGTCTCCAGCGGTGATCGGATCCGAATCAGCGGAGACCGGCACGAAGCCGTGCTGACTGCGCGGACGCGACGCGGATCGAAGCGCGGGGTGGTCTTCATCGACGAAAACTTCGATACGATCTCGGTGAATCGATTCTTCGAAAAAGGCTGCTACCTGGCCAGGGTCGACATTACCAAGATCTGATCCGACCACCAACCACGAACCAACGTGCGGTAAGGGAGGAGAAATGGCAGATATTACCAGAATACTGCGCGAACAGCGCCTTTTCGCCGACCTGACCGACAGCGAGTTGGCGGTTGTTGCCGGTATCACCGGCAAGCGGCATTTTCCGCTCGGTGACGCCATCTTCGAAACTTCGCAGGAAGAAAGATCAATTTTTTTGATCCGCAGCGGCGAGGTCAAGGTCTGCATGGCCGCTCCGGATGGCGAGCTCTTCACTTTGAGAATCCTGAAAGAAGGCGACCTATTCGGTGCGATGAGCTTTATCGACGCTACCCCGCGATCGGCCACCGCCATCGCCATTTCCGATGTGGAGGTCCTGGCTATTGACGGAGCCGATTTCGATAAGTTGATCGACACCCATCCGGGTGCAGCCGCGAAGGTCATGCGCCAGATCATCGAATCGATCCATTCGATCGTGCACCAAATGAACTCCCGATACATCGAGATGATCACTTACATGTGGGGACGCAAACGATTCACCTAACGATCATATGCCGGATATTGCCCTCATACTTGAAATCGTTCTCATCACCGCCAAAGTCGTGGTGATCACCCTGCTGCTGTTTTTTCTGCCCATTCCGCTCACCTGGGTGGAGCGCAAGGTGGCCGGGCACATCCAGGTTCGCCTCGGTCCATACCGGGTCGGTTACCACGGGTTGCTGCAACCGGTTGCCGACCTGATCAAAATGCACCTCAAAGAGGATATCGTCCCGGACCAGGCCGACAAACTGCTCTTTAAACTGGCACCGTTTTGCGCCCTGCTGCCGGCATTTGCCGTGTTTGCAGCCGTGCCCTTTGGTGACCGAATCACCATTCCGCTGCTCGACCGGCAAATCACCCTGTACATCGCCGACATGAATGTCGGTCTGCTCTACATTCTGGCCGTTTCGAGTCTGGGGGTCTACGGTATTATCCT
>JAHEIV010000438.1 GCA_024639205.1 Deltaproteobacteria bacterium
TGGAGCCCACCACGTTACCGATCGCTATCTCGACATTGCCTTTGCGCACCGCCATGGCGGAGGTTGCCAGTTCGGGAAGTGAAGTGCCGACGGCGACAATGGTCAGACCGACCACAACCTCGCTCATGCCCAGCTGCAATGCGATGGACACGGCTCCGTCGACGATCCACTTGCCGCCCAGTGCCAGGCCGGCCAGCCCGGCTATGGTCAGCAGCAGCGCGACGGGCAGCCGGTATTGTTTGGTCGGCATGTGGGTGTCCAGACCGGGAACTTCGGCAGCCACGGCAAAGGAATAATACAAAAAAATGACGAAAAAAGACAGCAGCACGAGTCCGTCGCTTCGGGAAATGACCGCGATAGTGGCGCTGTCGAGCAGTTGGTCATTGACCGTAATCCCAAGAACAATGACCGCCAGCAGGCTGAAAGGGATTCCCTTCCAAACCATACCCCGGGTCACCGATAAGGGATGAATCAGGGCGCAGACACCTAAAATCAGAAAAATGTTGGCGATGTTACTGCCAAGGATATTGCCCACGGCGATATCCGTGTTTCCCTTGAACGAGGCAAGCAGGTTGACAAACAGCTCCGGGGTGGAGGTGCCGAAGGCCACGACGGTCAGGCCGATCACCAGATCCGAAACCTGTAGGCGACGGGCAATCGATGCGGCGCCGTTCACAAGAATATCGGCCCCCTTGATCAGCAGGACCAGACCCAGGATCAGATATATTACCGGCAACGCCATTTTATCGGAACCATTCAGTTTTTATCGATTTTCGTTCAACTGCGGCAGGCCCTCTTTACCCGTCAGGCTCAACTCCAGCGATCGTTGGGTGTCCAAATGCACATCCAATTGCGGGAAGGCGATGGTGATGTCGGCTTCGCGGAAGAGATCGTCAATTCTAAAACGGATGCTGCTTTCGATCAGGCGGCGTTCGATGACGCGACGGATGCTGACCCAGAAATAGACGTCGAAGATCAGCGCGCTGTCGCCGAAATCGCGAAAGAGCACGAAGGGTTCGGGATTTTTGAGCACCAGCTGGTTTTCAGCGGCGGCCTGAATCAGCAGGCGCTCGACATCCCGCACCGGGGATCCGTATATAACCCCCACGCTGACCTGAGTCCGGATATTCCTGTCCGATAGGGTCCAGTTGGTGATGCTTTTTTCCAGGAAACTGCTGTTGGGAACCAGGATATGGATGTTTTCACCGGTGCGGACACGGGTGCTGCGGGCGCCGATCTCTTCCACCTGCCCTAATATTCCCTCCACTTCGATCAGATCACCGATGCTGATGGGGCGCTCCCCCATGATGATGAAACCGCTGATGAAGTTGTTGATCAGGTTCTGTGCGCCGAAACCAAGACCGATGGCAACCGCCCCGCCGAGAAAGGCGAATGCGGCCAGCGGAATGTTGACCATGCGCAAGGCGAGGAGAAACACCAGACAGTAGGCGCTAAAGGAGAGCACTTTCTTTAGGGCCGCGCCCGCAGAATCCTTGAGGCGCGCATAGCGGATGAGCCGGTTGACGGCAAAACGGATCAGATACCTGGAGGCAACCAGGCCGATCGCCAGGATCAACAGCGAAAAGACAACTTTTTTCACTGTCACCGAGTTCCTGTCGATAACGATGATCTCGTAGTTCCACACACTATCGACTTCAGTCTGATAATCCGTAAGTCGTCCTTGCAAGGTGTTTGGGTCCTGGATTTGCCTGGCAGCCGGCTTTTGCTCTGTCGCCCTCGGAGATGTTTTGTTTGTTTCGATGCCTGTCTGGCCGAACGAAACCCCGGCCGGCGCTACTACCACACATAGGATCAGAACGGTAACCCATTTTCGAGCGATCATTGCTGTTTCCCTTCAGCGTAATTGAGGATCAGCTTGGCAGATCCGGCACCGCAGCCGATTACGGTTCGCAATGCTTCCTCTACGGAAACTCGTACCGGGTGGACATACTGCGGTTGCAGATGGAATATAAAGCCGGTGGTCGGATTCGGTCCGGTGGGGACAAACACCGAATAGCTGCCGTCGGCATGGCGTTCGGTGATAAAAGCTGTCATCAAAGTTTCGTTTTGAAACGCCTGGACCAGCGCCACCGTTGAAAACGGTTGTTCCTTTCTGCCCAAAAACTGGCTGACCATCGATCGGATCATCGGATAACCCGGGGCGATTTGCAAAATGCGATTTTCCAGGTTGGTGTGCAGGAACTGCCCGACCTTAGTTCGCACGATCGCACCTATGATAAAACAGATAGTTAAAATCAGGGCAATGACGATCAGGTCTGCCGCCAGTTCGGGAAATGGTAGTTTACGGGTGACGATGTCGGTCAGGGGTTGGATCAGGTCCGTAATCCACCGGAACAGCCACCGAAAGATAAAAAAAAAGATTACCGCGGGCATGATGACCGATATGCCGCCGAGAAGGGAAGTTTTTAAAAATCTCTTAACACTTGTCATACCGCAAGCCTCCTTTCATCGATGCTGGAGGATAGATTCAACAATGATGATTTGTATACCAACACGTGCAGGCCGTCAATCAGGGGAAGAAGACAATCGGATCTTTGCGCAGGCTATAGCAGGATGCTGCTGCAGACCCAAGGCCTTCGGCCGGGTGCTCGCAATTTTCCTGCACATGCCGCCATCTGAAAACCGGATGCTGGATCAACAGAGTCGATTTCAGGTTGACGGATACAGAACGCTGGCGGCCAGAATCGATTGAAGGGCAGGCCAAGGCAGCTCCACTAACCGGCCCAGTTCACCAGCAGAACGCTTTGCCTGCGTAACGGTTTTGCCCTCTGCTTACCGGACTCGTTTGTCTTTGCGACCGCTAGGGCCGGCGAGCAGCCATCCGCCGACCAACCCGATGGCCAGGGTGATCAGCAGGATCAGGGCTCTGGACATCGACAACGACCATAAGAGAAATTTGACTTCCACCACCTGGGTGTTCTGTGCGACAAAGACCAGCACTACCCCGATCAGCAGTATGAATAGGATATTGCGTATCATTTTTCCTCCTTTACATGCGGTGTTTTTTTTTCCGATGTTACATCCTGGCAATGCAATTAGACAAAAGTTGATCATGAAAACAAGCGAAAGCAAGCAGGAATGAAAGTGGGATGGTCACCCCTGTTACCAGTGCGGCTGGTTACCGATTCGAAGCCCCATGACCTCCAATGTGTCGGTGACCACCACGAAGGCCTTCGGATCGATCTCCCGGATCAT
>JAHEIV010000439.1 GCA_024639205.1 Deltaproteobacteria bacterium
CAGCCGGGATGCCATCGCCTATGCCCGCCAGGTCGTCGAAACGGAAATGAACTCCTCGACAAACAACCCGCTTATTTTCGCGGGCTCGCAGGATTTTCTGCTGGGCGGCAACTTTCACGGTCAGCCCGTGGCCCTGGCCCTCGACTTTTTAGCAGTCGCAGCGGCCGAGCTGGCCAATATTTCGGAACGACGAATCGAACGGCTCGTCAATCCCAAGCTCAGTGGACTGCCGGCATTTTTGGTGAAAGACGGGGGGCTGAATTCTGGGTTTATGATCGCCCAGTATACAGCCGCAGCACTGGTATCGGAAAACAAAATCCTGTCCCATCCGGCCAGTGTGGATTCGATCCCCACCTCCGCCAACAAGGAAGATCACGTGTCGATGGGAACGATTGCCGCCCGCAAATGCCGGGATATCGTAGCCAACACGGAAACCGTCATCGCCATCGAACTGCTGTGTGCTGCCCAGGCCCTGGACCTGTTTACCAACCTCAAGCCCGGCAAAGGGACCATGGCCGCCTACCAGGCCATCCGCAGCGTCATCGCGCACCTGGAAAGCGACCGCATTCTGGCAGAAGACATCGCCACCATGCGCCGCCTGGTCCGCAGCAACCGGATCCTGGAAGCGCTCGAAGCCAGAATCGGCCGGCTGAATTGATCGCATCCCGGCAGCACCATTTCCTGAATCCGGCATGCACGCCGCCACCGGGTGCAAAACACGGATGTGCGTTGTCATCGGCAGCAACGTTTACGAATATGCCGGAATCTGTTATACGCCCGCAATGATTTTCCCGTTTGCGGGATGCGAATGCTGTCCGCAACGGTATCAGTCCACCGATATGGTTCGTAATGAAAACCGATTGCAAGCAAGACAATTTGCATGCCAGCAGCCAGGCACCGGCGGTTGCCGGGTTGCCCGTTATGGCGACCCTGTTTGCCTCCTTTCTCTGCATTTTGTTTGGCGGCAACACCGTGGCGATAAAAATCAGCCTGTCCGGGCTGGGGGTTTTCAGCGTTGCGACCATCCGTTTTGGTATGGCGGCTGTGGTCATTTCTCTATGGGCATTGGGCACCCGCCAACCGATTCGGCTCCACCGCAGACAGCTGCAACACCTTATGATCATTGCGGTCATCTTTTTTATCCAGCTCTCGCTCTTTATCTTCGGTCTGAGCAAGACGTATGCCTCGCGCGGCACCCTGCTGGCCAACGTCCAACCGTTCTTTATTCTGTTTCTGGCCCATTTTTTCGTGCCGGGCGATCGCATCACCGGTCGCAAGCTCATCGGCATCTTGCTGGGATTTGCCGGGGTGGTTTTCGTGTTTCTGGCGCGGAACGGGGGTGGCACCGAACTCCGGCAAGGCGATATGATCATCCTGGCAGCGGCGTTCGTGTGGGCCTGCAACGGAGTGTACACCAAAAACATACTGGCCGGGCTGCAACCGTTTCAGGTGGTGTTGTTTCAGACCCTGATCGCCGCACCGCTCTTTCTGCTCGGTGCCTGGGTATCAGGGGAGTTCGCCGCCAACCGATTTGATACCGAAGTAGTGTTGTCGGTATTATATCAGGGCCTGATCGCCACTTCCTTTGGATTTGTCGCCTGGAATACCTTGCTGCAAAAACACGGTGCCGTCGCCTTGCACTCGTTTATATTTTTAATGCCGGTAACCGGCGTGGTGCTAGGCGGTGCTTTTCTGGGAGAGCCGATCAACGCCCAGATTCTGGCAGCGCTGGTGTTGATCGCATCCGGTATATTGATTGTCAACACCCGGAGTAAGATTCCGATTGTCCATCCGGGCCGCAATGTTTGAATTCCGGCCAAGGCACTGCCAATCATTGTAAATCAGGATAGCGCTGATTTTCACAATTGCCCTTTCACGGTTTCGCCGGTGACCGCGGCAGCCACTGTGGTATTGGGAAAGGATCACGATTGGTTAAAAAAACTGCTGCTGCCCTGCTGATCGTTGCGCTGGCGGCGGCCTATACGTTGCTGCAGCAAAAGCCGGAGGCCGATCGACTTGAGCTGACCGGCGAAAACATCGTCTGCTTCGGCGACAGCCTGACTTCCGGCTTCGGCGCATCGGCCGGTAAGGACTATCCGGCGCAACTGTCACAGCTGCTGGGAAGGCCAGTCATCAATGCCGGGGCGACCGGAGACACAACCGCCCGCGCACTCCAGCGACTGGAAAAAGACGTCCTGTCCCACTCGCCGAGAATCGTACTGATCACCCTGGGCGGCAACGATTTAAAAAACCGCATCCCCCGCAAGACGGCTTTTGAAAACCTGAAGCAGATCGTGGCAAGGATCCAGGATGCGGGGGCGCTGGTGATTGTCGGTGGGATCGACCTGCCGGTCTTCGGCCGCGGGTTCGGCAAGGGTTATGAATCCGTGGCGACGGAAACCGGAGCGATTCTGATTCCCAACATCCTGGAGGGTATCTTCGGCAACCAGGGGCTGATGAGCGATCCGATTCATCCCAACGATGACGGATACGCCAAGATGGCCGGGCGATTTTATACTGCCATTCCAACAGAGGCGCTGCCGTAAAATGACGGACAACCACACATTGTAAAAACCAACACAGCCATGCAATCAGATACGCTTAAATCAGACGCCCTGCTGCTGCTGACAGCCGTCATCTGGGGATTTGCCTTTGTGGCGCAGCGGATGGGGATGGACCATGTCGGGCCGTTTACTTTCAACGCGATCCGATTCGCCCTCGGCAGCCTGGTCCTGGTGCCGGTCATTGTTCGCAACCACCGGCAAGCGCCGTCCGCCGGCCGGGTACCGGAAAACGGCGGATTTCGGACCATCGGTTTGAGCGGTATTCTGGCAGGCCTTGTTTTGTTTGGCGGCGCTTCCCTGCAGCAGGCCGGTCTGGTGTTCACCACCGCGGGCAATGCCGGATTCATCACGGGACTGTATGTGGTTATCGTTCCGCTGCTCGGATTACTGTTCAAGCAGCGAACCAACGCCGGAACCTGGATCGGAGCCATTCTGGCAGCGATCGGCCTTTACTTTCTGAGCATCACCGAACAGTTTACCATCGCTTTCGGAGATTTCCTGGTTCTGGCAGGCGCTTTTTTCTGGGCCGGCCATGTGCTGACCATCGGGTGGATGTCGCCGCGTATGGATCCGCTGAAGCTGGCATTCACCCAGTATGTCGCCTGCTCCGTGCTGAGCCTGGCCACCGCGATC
>JAHEIV010000045.1 GCA_024639205.1 Deltaproteobacteria bacterium
GCACTGGTTTTTTCCAGTGACCGGGCCAGGTAGTGCGGAAATCCCCCCAGCATGTAGATCATCCGGGACTCACGCAGGATGTTTACAAGGGCCTCATTCTCAGCAGATTGTCGATCGATAAGCGGTAATGCGGCTGCATCGGTGGCCCCGAGTTGTTTAAACCAGCGCTCCGCATTTTCTCCAGCGCGCTGGTGATTGTTATCCGGAGCTGCTGCAGCGGGAATCACTCTGAGGCGTGCATCCGGCCCCCCGGCCAACTCCATCGCGCGAAGATCGGGTGCCGCCATCTGTCCGCCGAACTCGGCACCACCTTCCAGCAGTATATAGCCCATTATCTGAAACCAATGTCAATTGTAGTGATTGAAGAAAATAGGGCATCCCGACTGCTAAATCAAGTTGGTTCTCCGGGCAAAAGTCAAACTGCCTGCAACCGCTACGCTTGCAATCCAGCGAGGCTGTTTTACGTTTTCGATCATGCTCGACTACCACTTACATACCCGTCTGTGCAACCATGCCGAAGGGTCGATGGTGGCATTCATCCGGCAGGCCGTCGACCGCGGATTTGAGGAGATCTGTTTCCTGGATCACCTGACGATCACCGATTCACCCAGACCTATGACCATGGATGTGGCCGAAGTACCACTGTACTTCCAAACGGTCCAGCGTCTCAAGCGAAGTTTTAGCGACCGGATCGCAGTGAGGTCCGGTCTGGAAATTGAGTTCAATCCCCGCTACACCGAACTGTTCAAACAGATTGTCGATGATTTCGCCTTCGATGTCATCGGCAGCTCCATACACCAGCTTGACGGCATCGACATTGTCTCAGGCCCATACGACAGCGATGCCGCATTCCCGGTGCCGGAAACCCTTCAGCGTCGATATCTCGATTACCTCGAAATGATGCTGGCAAATGAATACTTTGACATTGTATGTCATCTCGATTTGCTGAAAAAATTCGGTGCCGGCTCGAGTCCGTACTTTGAGGACCGGCTGGCAGGCATACTTTCGCGGGCGACAGCCCGGAACCTGACCGTCGAAGTCAACACCGGCGGCTTCGATCACCCGGCAGCCGAAGCCTACCCCTCCCGCAATATCTTAACCATGCTAAAAAACGCCGGTATAGCCGTTACCATCGGATCCGATGCCCACCGGCCGGAAGAGATCGGGCGGCACTTTGGTCGCGCATTCGAAATGATACAGGCAGCCGGTTTCCGTCATCTGGCCGTTTTTGCGGGTCGCAGCCGCAGTGAAGTCCCCGTCCCCTCTTTGGCCGCCGCCGATAGATAACCGGCCTTTGTTCAGACAGATCGCGCTATGGCAGGACTCTTTTCGGATTCCCACCTTCTGCCTGCAGCTCTCGGTGCATTCGGTTGATGCAGCGGCGGCAATCTGATATAATTTACTGCCGTGAAAGGAAGAACTTATGGGCTTGGCCGAAACAGAGAAAATCCGAACGATCCTTGACGAGTACCGCCAGTTCAAAATCAAGTTCATCCAGTTCGTAAAGCTGTGCGAGCTGGTCATTTCCCAGGAGCGGCTGCAGGAGGTCGAATTGCAACATGCCGACGAAGCCGCAATGAAGCTGAAAGTCATGGACGCTCCGATTCTGGTCAAGTTCGGGATTCTGTTCAAACCCGACAACAAACCACTGGGTAGAATCGATTTTCTCAACCACCCTGCGACCGATGGCGAACCGCTATACTCGCTGTATTTCAATCAGGTCGGCAACATCTTGGAAAGCATATCCGACAGCTTCAGCAACCGGCGTATTCACGATGAGCACGATGTACCCTATGTACTTCATCGATTTCTCCAGCAGTATCTTCGAACGCTGCGGTTACCGGAACCTGCCGGTGAGAAGCGAGAATGACTTTCAAAACAAAAACCCGGCACTCGTAAGCCCCTATCCCGCTGATGGTGGATCAGGGTTCGGTGCAAAGCACAAGGCGCAGAACATAGACAACGAAACAGCGGAACATTCACGACAGGTTGTCCACAGGATCAGGGATTCAGGAGTTTGCGCTTCTTTCGAGCCGAACGGCAACACGGCAAAGAACCCGCAAACGCATGTAACAGACCAGGTCTTAGACGGTCTTCAGGTACTCCCGTACCATCAAAGCAGCCGCACTGCCCTCTCCGGCAGCGCTGACCACCTGTTTGGTGCTCGAATCGCGAATGTCCCCGGCCGCGAACACACCGGGCAAGCTGGTTTCAAGCATAAAAGGCTCACGGCCCGCAGGCCCCTCCAATCCCCCCTCCAGATGCCGCAGGCTGTGACCGGTAACAATAAAGCCCCAGCGATCCAGCACCACCCCACTGCCTTCCAGAAATGCGCTGTTGGGCAGCAGGCCGATGAATATGAACGCACCATCGACTGCCAGTTCTTCGTCGCTGCCGGTGCGGTTGTCGCGAACCCGGATCCGATTAAGCTTCGACTTTGCTCCGACAAACTCCTGGACTTCGGTTTGCCAGCGAACATCGATCCGGGGATGATCAAGTACCTTTTGCTGAATAATCTGCGAAGCCTTCAATTCTACGCCACGCACCAGGATGGTCACGTGATCGGCAAACTTGGTCAGCAATAGACTTTCCTCGGCGGCACTATTTCCGCCGCCAACCACCACCACTTGCTTTCCCTTGTAGAACGGACCGTCGCAGGTTGCGCAAAAATGAACGCCCGCCCCGAGATAGTCGGATTCCCCGGGCACATTCAACCGTTTGTATCGACTTCCCGCGGTAACCAGCAGCGCACAGGCACTGTAACGGCTTCCGTCGGCGGTGGTTACAAACAAATAATTGTCACCCCGACGGATTTTCGCCACCTCCTGTGCCTGCAGCAACTCGACACCGAAGCGCTCGGCCTGCTGCCGCAACCGCTGCGAAAATTCGATCCCGGCAACCCCTTGCGGAAAGCCGGGCATGTTGTCCAGCTTTTCCGTCCCGGCTGCCTGCCCACCAAAAGCCGCCCGTTCGATCACCAACGTGTCGATCGCCTCTCTGGCTGTATAAACAGCGGCGGTCAATCCTGCCGGGCCTCCCCCAATGACGATCAGGTCGTAGTGGCTCCGGCTGGCCCTGGTTTTCAGTTGGAGTTTGCGAGCCAGATCCGCATTGGAAGGTTCCACCAGCACCGCCCCGTCGGCAAAAAGGATCGTCGGAATAATCCGCTTCCCTTCGTTTTTATCCATGACAAACTTTTCAGCAGCCGCATTCTCTTCGATATCGACCCATTTGTAAGGGATCTGGTGCTCTCCGAGAAACTGCTTGCTGCGACGACAATCCGGACACCAATGTGCACCGAATACGGTGATTTCTGGCTCGCTCATTTGGCCCTCCTTTGTTTCGTGGTGCACTTGCGCAATTGGCACTGCTGGTGTTTGTCGATTCTGTTGCCGATTGCTTTCAACATTTTACCGGTTTCCAGATCCCTCCCGAAAGCCAGAGCCTCGAAAACGATGTTCCGACCGGTGCGAGTCCGGCGTGAAGGTCCGCAACGTCAATTCGGATCTGCAAGCGACGGTATTCCGGATCCCAAGGCTCCACGATCATCTTTTCATCTCCGTCCGTTACCAACCTCGGTTTCAATGGTCTGCCCCACCGACGCCTGGCGGCCGCATCTTCGAGGTTCTGAAGACGCGTGTGAGCCAGCAATTCGTGCAGCGTCACCAAAGTAGGCGGGCTCAGGGGAACCTTTCCGGACAGGTTTTTGTGAAGAGCCTCTTCTGGACCGATCCACAGGGCGTTAACCGTCTCCTGCATGTCCGGCAGGCAGACCTGATCGTCCGGCATCCGGGCCAGGAAAAATCGTGCGTCATAGCGATGGCGCATCTGCTCGGGTGTGACCCAGCGGGACCACCGGAAAAGTCGCGACAGCTCAATGATCCACCCTTCTTTTTGAACGAGTCGTTGAAGCCAGCCTCGTGGCAATTCGCCGGCAAGGCGCCGGTCGAAAACGGTATGCAGTTCACCGCCGGAATGCCCATGCCGGCGGGCAAGCAGCACCCCGGACTCTTCGAATGTTTCCCGAATCGCAGCGATGGCAGCGGCAACCGCTTGCTCATCGGCCATGTCCCCGCCGATCCTTCGAGATATCCTATCCGGGCGCATATCGACATGTCGTCGCCAAAAATCAGCGTTGGTATCTGCGGCTTCCACCTGGCCTCCGGGAAAAACATATTTGCCCGCCATGAAGCTGCTTTGCCCACTTCTCAACAGAAGCAACACCTGCAGTTTGCCTTCTCGCTCCCGCGCCAGCACGATCGTTGCTGCCGGCAACGGAACGATTGCTTCCGGTCGGCTGCCGTTCACTCGCAACCCCCCGCTTTTTTGAGTAAATTTAGACACATGCCAACCGGTGAATTGTCCGGCGGATTTTTTGATTGATTCATTTGCATATTTGTAGGATGTGATTATTATCCAATTTGGTTTTAATCAATCCGGTGTGAAAAACACGGATATAAAATCCCGTACCCGCCAAGACCCTGCCCCGGTCGAATTTTTTATGGTACCCCGCTCATTCAGAATGGGTGAACCACGTTCATCCGTCTCTCAACGCTAACGGAACCGGCTAATTAGGTTTTGCCGATGACACTGCCTTTCAGCAGGCAGTGGGGGTGATAGGATATGCTGAAGAGAGAATGCCGTATTTGCGGCAACGTGTTCCATGTGCCGCCCAAACAGTCAACACGCGCCTATTGCGACCAAATCTCCTGCAGGGATGAAAGGCGCAACCGGGAATTGGCCAAGGAGCGTAAAAAATACCGTCTTGTACAAAAGGGTCTAAAAAAGATCCAGCCCAAGAGAAAACCAGACCAGGGTCGTCGTTGCACCCGCTGCGGTTGCAACTGCTTTCCGAATTATTTCTACTGCACGGAATGCCATCGATACGTCAGTGCGAATGAATACGACTATCGAAAAGCCGATGAATCCAATGATACGTGCAGCTTGGCTTGACCAAAAGGTTCACCGGTTTTTGCCGGGCCATGTGAGTGGCCTGACTTTCGGCAAAGCTGTTTCTGATTCTTTTCAAGGGGTTTTACGCTTTGCAACCCGCTTGATCTTCAGCCCGATACCGTCGCGGTTTGACCGAACGACCTGGGCAGTGATCGACAGGTATTGATCAAATCGGTCATCCGGGATCACGATTCGAATCGAACGCCCGACCTCAAATCGATCCCGGGTTTCGATGAACAGACCGCTGCGGCTGATATTCTGTATCGACCCCTTGAAATGACCGCTCTTCGATCCGAAAAAGACGGACTTCGATAGCGGTTTGCGCGGGTGCAGCCGGGAATCTTTGATCTGCCGCAGCCGACCGAAACGGGGCCTGGGCATTTCAAAGCGGGAAATCACCATGCTTTCCGAAAATGTCCCTACCGGGTCCAATCGTTTCACGCCGTATCCATAGGCGTAAATCGACTCTTTCAGCTGACTACGCCAAACCACCTTTACCCGCTGGCTTTCGTAAACTCCCGGATCCCTGGCAAAAGGCGAATTGGCAATCCAGATGTAGATCTGCTTACCAGCCGGAATCCGAGTATCGGATTCAAAATAGACGCCGCCCTCGCTCACATTGAACATCTTTGCAACAGATGTTACGCCGCCTTCGATGCTCTCCAGCGCAACGGCCGTTTCGTAATAAAAGCGCCGCTTCCGTCTTTTTTCCCTGTTGTTTGATGTCACGCGCTGCCTAATGCAAGGCCTGTACCCGGAACCGATAGCACCCAGCCAATCGATCGACGGTGTTCGACCATCTGAAATAGTATGAGTTCGGATAAAAACCGGTCCTTGTGCTTACAACCCGGCAGTGGACCGGTGATGGCAGCTGCCGTGTTGATCACCGACTGGTTCCTGGCCGGTTGGTTTGCTCGCCGAGGCTGCCGGATAACCGGCAGACGATTTTCCCGGTTCTTCGTTGATCAAGCCCGGAAGGAACGGTGTGGGTAAGCGAGACTTTCTGACTTGTGGAAAAAGGGCCGGCTATGCGGATGCTAAGGCCCTTGCGGATTTCGTATCGAATGATTCCCAAGCAGTCCGAATCATTGACAAAGAACTGCCTCATCAGAGAATGGTCCTGATTGAAATGCCGCCTTTTTTCACCAACCAGTTTTGGCTGCGCCAACGAGCCGCCGTAATCGCCGGCTTTGGATGGGCAGCACCGAAGCCTCCAGCAGCCGTAGCCGGCGTTGAATAAAGATGCCGGAAAAACCGGCAATTCATCGTTACTACCGGCAGAAAAGGATGTCAAACTGTTACCGGCATCGTGCGATCGGCCAGCGTTGAAACGATGCGCCAGGATTTGGACAAATAACCGGACTATAACTGGAGGTGGTATCGTATGATGGCTCCGGCCATCTCAACGGCCCGGGTGCCCAGAAGCTTGCCGTGAACGGCCAGAACCGAAACACACAGGCTATGGGATTTTTCGGGAGTCAAGGCAAAGGCGGTGATCCAGTCATATTTGAACCGGTCGAGCCGATCGTTGATTGTCCCGGTCTTGGAGCCGAAAACCATCGTCTCATATTTCTTGGATCGCTTGAACTCACGGAATGCAGTGCGGCTGGTTCCATAGCGGACACTATCCTGCATCATCATCTTTAGTTCCATCGCCGTTTTGCGATCGATGGGCCGGCTTAAAGCAGCGGGTCGGCCGCGATACAGAATGCGTTTATCACGGTCTGCAATGGAGGATACCAGCCAGGGAGTCGCCATTTGGCCGTCGTTGATAACGGCTGAAACGATCAAAGCCGCGTGCAATGGCGACACCAGCGTTTTTTTGTTAAAGCCGGATGCCATCTCCGCCAGTCCGAAATCGTCTTCGGGAACCGTAACGGTACTAACCGATACGGGCAGGTCAAAAGGGATCGGCCGGTTGAAGCGGAATCGATTCGCATAGTCGATAAGGACCTCTGAGCCAAGGTCGTGCATACCGATTTTGCCGAACACGGCATTGTTGGAGACCGCAAAGGCCTTGCGCAGGGTCGTACGGACGCTGTATCGTCCCTTGGTTGTTTTCAATTGATACCGGTAAAGGGTATACCGGCTGCCATCAAAAAATAGCGGTTGGTTCGGCGAGAAACCGGCCGCTTCCAGCGCAGCAGACGCCGATACAATTTTAAAAAGGCTGGCCGCCGGAAAATCGGCCCGTACACACAAGTTGTGCCCGTTTGCCTGGCTGTCGCGGCTGGCCATCGATATAATCCGTCCGTCGTATGGGTTCATCACCACCACTGCTGCCTGGTGGGTTCGGGACCATCCGAGCAGGCGTGATACATAGGTCTGCAAATCTTCTTCGATAGTGGTCTGAATGTCGAAGTTGGCTCCGTTTTTTTCGAAGGCCACCCGCGCTGACAGTTTGCGGGAGCGGCTCAACGAGGCCTGCAGATAATCGGCAAGTTCACCGCGAGAGAAGAATTCCGGCCAGATGTTCAGTCGGTCGTCATCGGCAGGTGAAGCGGACACCGATCGGCCGGGCATCTCTTCAGGGGAGCGACCGGATAGCCAATAGAAGGCCAGTGCGCCAACTACAATGCCCGGTATCAGTATGAAAAAAGGCAGCCGTTTCAGCCACTGTTTGCGGCGCTGGTTTCGTTTGAAAAGATCCTGATTCTGTCGCCACCGGGGCGTTGGAAACCGTCTCGAATTCATAATTCCATCTATGTGTTCGTAAAGATTATCGAAGAAATTATAAAAACACCGTGCGATCATGTCAATTACTAACCCTTCGAGGGGCTATTGCCGTTTTTGCCGGACGGATTCTGGTAAATTCCACCGGATGTATTATGTTGTTGGAAAAATTCCACCTCGCACCGGGTGGAACAGTTCCGGAAAATCGAACGTAACTTGTGGGGAGGAAATAATGAATCGTATCTATACCTTTGTCGCCATCATTGCTGCAGCATTGATGATAACCGCCGGCTGCGCCAAGAAAACCATTGATTCCGAACCTTACGGCGACCCGTCCTATTCCTCCGCCGGCGGCGAAGAAACACTGCCCGGAGCCGATGCCGGCGGAAGCGATCAACGTCAGGGGTTGCAAGAAGAGTCCTTGGAGGAAACCGGCGCTCGGTCCCGGATTCTATCCGCCGAAGCAGCTGCAGAAAAAGAGGCGATTGAAAACCAGGATATCTTGTTCGAGTTCGACAGTGCCGTTTTGTCCGAGACCGCCCAGGCGATCCTTCGAAAAAAGGCCCGGTGGCTGCAGGCAAACCCGTATGTTACCGTCATCATCGAAGGGCACTGCGATGACCGGGGCACCAACGAATACAATCTGGCCTTAGGGGAAAAACGAGCCCGGGGCGCTCAGAATTTCCTGGTGACATTGGGCGTCGATGGTTCCCGCTTGAGCACGGTCACTTACGGCGAAGAACGCCCGCTTGACACCGGCACCAGTGAAGAGGCCCGGGCAAAAAACCGCCGGGCGCATTTCGTGATTGAATCGTAACTTTGAAATTCGAGTGATTTTATGACATGATTGATTAGATTTTTTGTCTGCAGGGGTGCATGCAATGAAAAATATCCTGATTGTCCTGCTGGTGATCGTTGGTCTGGCTGCGGGTTATCTGGTCTACGATTGGATAGCCGTATCCAACAAACGCGCCAATGCACCGGTCGTTAACATCTATTCCTGGAAAGATGCCGATGGGATGGTGCATTTCTCGGACAAACCCCCGCCGCCCGGTGCGACTGGCATCCACAAAACCCAAGGCCAGTCCTACGTCGCACCGCCACTGGTTGTGCGTATAAAACAGACGGCGTCCGAGTGGCTCAAAAACTCAAAAGAAAGCATTTCCAAGCGCAGCGACAAGCGCTCCGGTAAAAAGTCCAAAAAGTAGCTTTCCAGATTGGCTAGTGGTGATCTCGATCCGGTTTGACAACCCGACGCAGCTGTTTTTTCCGGCTGCGATGCTGTTTGCCGGCGAGCCGTCGTTCACGAGAGGCAGCGGAGGGGCGGGTCTTGATTCGACGTTTCGGTTTTTTTGACGCTTTCTGGATCAACTGAATAAGACGATCGATGGCGTCCTGACGATTGCGTTCCTGGGTCCGATACCGGTCGGCCTTGATCACCAGCGTACCGTCTGAAGTGACCCGCTTGCCCGCCAGTCGAACCAGGCGTTGTTTTGTCCCTTCCGCCAGTGATGGCGACCGCAGCACATCAAATCGCAACAAAACAGCGGTTGCCACCTTGTTGACATGTTGCCCCCCGGGGCCGGAGGCACGAATAAATTCCAGCCTGATTTCTTTCTCACTGACCACTTCCGTCGATCGCTTCACTGTCATAACCCTTTTCAACCCATTGTCGATTTCGTGTCCATCCCAGCATGGCGGGTGACAACGATCGCTGCCCATTTCATCCGTGAGGTTTTGTTCAACGGATAAGCCCTTTCATGGATTTGCGACACCGCCTACCGGACGTTAGCGCCGCAGCTGCAATCCCGAGCAGAACAAAGACCAGCGGGAAAAACCGTTTCCGGATGGACAGTTTACGGTATCCGGCACAAATGCCGGCCAGTGGAAAGCGCTTGCCGGACTGTCTGTGGTCTGATATTTACATCTCAAATGGAAACCACTTCCCCGGCTAAACCTGCCAAAAACGCATCTCCCATGCAAAGTGTGTATCGCAACCAACCCCTGTACGGCGCCATTTACGTTATTTGTGCATCCCTGCTGATCGCACTGGTGGGGACACTGGTGAAAACCGTTTCTACCTCGCTGAACAACGAGATGGTGGTTTTTTTACGAAACATTTTCGTAATGCTGTGTGTGCTGCCCTGGATTCGCCCGGGAAACCATCCAAGCAACATCAGAACCGGTTGTTTCCGCCTGCACCTGCTGCGCAGTTTAGCCGGGCTTGCCGCCATGTACTGCTTTTTTTATGCCGTCTCCCGGATCCCGCTTTCCGCGGCGTTCCTGCTCCTGTCCACCGGCCCGTTGTTTATCCCGATTATCGCCTGGATATGGTTGCGCGAACCGGTGGCTGCCGCCGTGCGCGGCGCCATCATTATCGGCTTTCTCGGGGTGCTCTTTATCCTGAAACCCGGTTTTGGCATTTTTCAGCCGGCAGCAATGGTGGGGCTTTGTTCCGGCATTTTTTCCGCCATGGCCATGGTCACCATTCGGCGCATGTCTCTGACTGAATCGGCCATCCGCATACTTTTCTACTTCACCTTTTTGTCGACACTCGTCTCTGTTGTTCCGCTGACCTGGGCCTGGCAGACTCCGAAGCCCGACACGCTGATATTGATGGCCCTTTTGGGGCTGTCGGCAGCATCGGGCCAATACCTGCTGACAAAAGGCTACGGCTTTGCCCCGGCGGCACAGGTGGGACCGTTCACTTATACCAATGTCGTCTTTGCAACGTTGATCGGATGGATTTTTTGGGGTGAAACGCTGGACGCACTGGCTTTGGCCGGAGCGGCTCTCATCTGCATCGCCGGTATCGTCGCCTCCCGGCGGGCAGAATCCCCGCACGCTGTCGCAGTGGTCCCCGATTCCAACAAACCATTGACCAGCGCTGATCAAAACAAATCAAGCGGATAATAGCGCCAGTCGATCCTGCAGTCGGAAGAAAAGCCTTATCGATTCGTGAAACGAATTTATTCAGCGAGGGTGGCAACCATCACGGCCTTGATCGTATGCACACGGTTTTCAGCCTGATCGAACACGACGGATGCAGGTGATTCGAACACATCTTCGGTGACCTCCAACGCCTCCAACCCAAACCGCTGATAGATCTTCTCCCCCACGGTCGTCTCCCGATTGTGATAGGCGGGCAGACAGTGCAGAAACTTAACATCCGGGTTGCCGCTCAACCGCATGGTTGCAGCGTTCACCTGATACGCCCGCAGCAGCCGGATACGATCTTCCCATACCTCTTCCGGTTCTCCCATGGACACCCAGACATCGGTATACAGAAAGTCACAATCCTTGATCCCGTCGTTGATCTTATCGGTGACGGTAATGCGGGCGCCGGTCTGCCTGGCCAGCACCCGAGCTTCCTCCACCAGCTTCTTGTCAGGTTGCAGCGCTGTCGGTGCAACGGCACGAAAATCCATACCCATCTTGGCCGAGCCAACCAGCAGGGAGTTGCCCATATTGTAGCGGGCATCTCCCAGGTAGGCCCATCGAATCCGATCCAGGGGTTTGGCACTGTGCTCTCTGACAGTAAGTAAATCCGCCAGCAGTTGGGTGGGATGAAACTCATCGGTCAGACCGTTCCATACCGGCACACCAGCGTATTTGGCCAGAATTTCAATTCTCTGCTGTTCGAAACCACGGTATTCGATACCGTCGTACATGCGACCCAGAACCCGCGCGGTATCTTTGAGCGATTCTTTCGCGCCCATTTGAGAGCCGGTCGGTCCCAGGTAAGTCACATGTGCACCCTGATCGAAAGCGGCGGTTTCGAAGGCACAACGGGTTCGAGTTGAAGTCTTCTCGAAAATCAGCGCGATGTTTTTCCCTTTCAACCGCAACTGCTCCGAGCCGGCTGCCTTCGCGTGTTTGAGCTCCGCTGATAGATCCAGCAGATAACCGATCTCCTGAGGCGTATAATCGAGCAATTTCAGAAAATGACGGTTTTTCAAATTAAACGGCATCTGGTTCTCCTTTGGATTCTGCGGGCTATCCGGCCGTCTATTTGCGGCGATGGCAGCGGTGGGCGATTTTTGCTGCCCGTGCCGGGCAGCAATGGCTTTTCTTCCGATCCTTTTACCAAAGAGCATCCGCCGGGCACTTATATCCGATTTATGAAAATTCGTCCGAGATGATCTTGTCCACCTTGAAGATATAGGCAATCAACGCCGTCCGGATCCACATTCCGCAGCGCTCCTGCCGCCAGTAAGCAGCCCGCGGATCCTTGTCGACACACACCTCGATTTCATAGCGTCTGGGCAGCGGATGCAAAAT
>JAHEIV010000046.1 GCA_024639205.1 Deltaproteobacteria bacterium
CTGCTCACGCTGCAGATGGTGCCAGGGTAGTAAATGCAGCTGGATACGGCCATTCACACGATACGGGTGTGACGCTGCAAAGTTACGCCGCAGGGGCCGAATCGACGAACACGCCCACCGTCTTGCCGTCCTTGAGGTTGACCAGGCCTTCTTCGCAGATGCGCAGGTACGGAATGGCCGCGCAAGTGAGGGTGCTCAGCGTTAGCAACGGATCCGGGAAATGCACCCCCAACGATTGCAGCGCTTGTTTGAGGCTCTGCAGCTTCTCGACAATGGTTTCGACCGGCGCGGGTGACATCAGCCCGAATATCGGCATGGGGATTTCAGCCAGCAGCGAGCCGTCTTTTACCGCCACGGCCCCGCCCTGAAGATCGCGGATCCGGTTGACCGCAATGGCCATGTCCGCCTCCGAAGCCCCGACGACGATAATATCGGAGCTGTCCCAGGCGGCACTGGAGGCAAAGGCGCCGGTCTGAAGCCCGAATCCTTTTATCAGGCCGGTGGTCGTCTTTCCCGGCACATGCCGGCGATCGACGGCGGCTACCTTGATGATGTCGTTGGCCGGATCGCACGGGACCTGACCGTTGGCAGCCGCAGTTTCCTGCCGCAGTTCGGAGGTAACCAGGTCGGTGATCATTTCGATGATGCGCACCGTTGCTGGCTGCTGTCCCTGTGGGGCCCGGATAATAAAATCGGTTGCGGTGAAAGGTTTCGGCAGGCTCACCGTATTCAGACTGCCGGATCGATACGTATGCCGGCGCGGTGCTGTCAGCAACCGGCCTTTTTCAGCCACCACTTTCCCGTTGCTGATCACGTGCTCGGCTTCAATCGTGCGGATGTCCGGTACGATCAGCAGGTCGGCGCAGCGTCCCGGTGCAATGCCGCCGACCAAGTTGTCCAGAGCGAAATGCTCGGCAACGTTGAGCGTTGCCATCTGCACCGCAGCCACCGGGTCAAAACCGCAGTCGACAGCCTTCTGAACGACATATTGCATCCCGCGCCGCTTAACGAGATCGCCGGGTTCGATCCCGTCGGTCACCAGCAAAAGGCGTCGCAGGTTGACGTTGTCGTCTTTGATAGCCGATATTGCCTCAAGGTCCCGCCGGATGCTCCCCTCACGCACCATCACGTAAAGACCGAGCCGCAGCCTCTCCAGTACTTCTTTCGGCAGGATCGGCTCGTGACAGGAGGATATCCCGGCCGTCAGGTATGCCGCCAGCTTCTTTCCCTTTGCGCCGGCAGTGTGTCCTTCCAGGGTTTTGCCCCTGCGGTAGGTTTCATCGAGCACGGGCAGGGAAATGTCGGGCTCCTGCAAAACGCTTTGCCAGTAAGATTCGCCCACACCGAGGATGTCTTTGCGATCGAGCAGTTCTTTGAGTGTGTCAATCGGTATGCCGCGCGCTGCGCGGCTGATGGAGGCCATAAACGGAGCGGTGGCAAAAATTTTCGCCGGCTGATCTTTCAGGGAATCCAGAAAATCGACCACCCCTTCCAGACCGGCGACCGGGAAGGGTTCCATCGCTTCGGTGACAACCGTCGTAGTGCCGCCCGGCAGCGCGTATTTCAGGAATTCGTCCACGCAGGTGAGCCAGGCCAGATGGGTATGACCGTCGATCAGTCCGGGAATGAGAACTTTTCCGGCGGCGTCGATGACCGCAGTCTTCGAGCCGACGGTGTGGTCTCCGTCCGCACCGACATAGGCGATCCAGCGCCCCTTCATGCTTACCGAAACGCCATCCAGCAGCTCGCCGGTGTAGACGTTCAGCAGCCTGCCGCCGCTTACCACCAAATCGGCTTTCTGGTTGCCGAGGGCCACCTGCATCAGTTGCGCCGTATCCTTATCGAACATGGTCTCAGGCGTAGAAGTCGTCACGTTTGCTCCCGTGCTTCCGCAGTAATCGCAATGACCGGAAGGTTGTCGATCGGCCCGTATTCTTTTAGGAACAGATCCGCTGCAAAAGCAAGCCCTTCTTGTCGATTTTCACGCAAGATCTCTTATTGAGCGCTGCGATCCCCCGACACACTTCGGTCGACAAAACCGGCAATCGCCGCCGCGGTTTCTTTCGGCCTTTCCATGGGCAGGAAATGGCCGGCGTTCGCAACGGTTATCACCTGCGCATCGGCAGCGATCTTTTTGAGTCGCCGGCCGGCCTCACGAACAAATGTTTCGGATTTTTCCCCTCGAAGCGCCAGAATCGGACAGCTGATCCGCGCAACAGTCTGCCAAACGTTGAGCGGCACGGATTCGAAAATCTGCGCTTCCAGTTCCGGGTCACAGCGCAAAACCGCGCGCTTGGTGTCCTGAACCAGCAGACCGCACTCCATGTAAGCCTCGATAAAGTCCTCCGACCAGCTCTTGAAGATCCCCCTGCCGGCCGCAAAGCGCCGCAGCGCCGATTGCTTGCTGGTGAACGATCGCTTCCGTTGCCGGGCGTTTCTGGCGAGGGGCAGCCAGCTGCGCAGTCCCAGCAGGCGAATCAGCGCGACCCGCCACAGGTTGCGGGTGGAAAGAAAGACCGGATCGAGCAGGATGATCGCAGAGAAAAGCCCTGGATACCGGGCGGCGGCGATGCAGGTGGTTACCGCTCCCAGGGAGTGGCCCATTCCAATCACAGGAGGGGTCATAGCGCTTTCGACGATGGTCTTCAGGTCAATGGCAAACACGTCCCACTTGCGTATTCTTTCCGCCCCCGGAAACGTCGAATCTCCATGGCCGCGCACGTCGCTGGCGAACACCCGATAGGTATCGGTGAGGTGATTCAAAAAGGGACTATACGTGCCGGCACAAAACCCGTTGCCATGCAGAAAGTGCATCTGCCGGCCGTTGCCCCCCCAATCGAGATAGTGAATTTTGCCATCCGGCAGGTGGATGTATCCTTCGGAAGGCTCCTGCCGAGCGGTGTGATCGATCATTCGCCTGTCGACCTTTTTTCCGGTTATTGCCGATGAAGCGATAAAAGCGGGATGTTCGCGAGTGTTATTCAACCGCAAATCTGGTTCAACCGTAAACCGATGGCAACAAACAATTCAACGGTGGTTGATCGTTAGAACAAATCGACTGTCTTCTTGTCATCTGCAAACAGATGCTCTAAAGTAACGATTCCGGTCGTTTTTTCAAGTATAACCCGCCCGATCAGCCGTAAGAAGGCTTGTCGCTATGCTTGTCTGGCGTTTCGTACCGGAGCAGGCAAAACCATCGAAAGCCGGCGAAAGCATTTTCCGCATGAATATTGCGCACAACCTGGAATCCACGGCTTTTCACCTTCCGAACCGGATTGCTGTAATCGACCGGGGGCGCAAGTGGACCTATGCCGCATTTGACCGGGAGTCGAGCCGAACGGCTGCCGCACTGGTATCCAGTGGTGTATCACCCGGTGATCTGGTAGCCCTGTGCGCTCCCAATTCTTTTGAATGGCTGGTTTGCTATTTCGGAATCCTGAAAGCCGGGGCCGTAGCGGTTACTTTCTCCCATCTGCTGGCTCGCGATGAGTTGAATGCAATCGCCGCCGATTGCCGCCCGCAAGCGGTATTCGCCAGTGCCGAAAAAGCCGACGAGTTCCGTGGGATCCATGGCACCGAAGCGCCGGTGCGGATTGTCGGGGGCGGCGGTTTATCCTGCCAGGAATTTAGGGAAAAAAGCGATGCCGGATTCCGGGCTTTGGATCGACCCCGCAAAGCGGCAGCGGCCATACTGTACACGGGGGGGACCACCGGCACACCGAAAGGGGCCCTGCTGAGCCACGAAAACATTCTGTTTTCCACCGGCAATGTCGCCCGCTACGAACGATCTACCGAACAGGACGTTGCACTTTGTTTTTTACCGCTGAACCACGTATTCGCCCAGATTCACATCCTGCTATCGACTGTGTATAGCGGTGGGGCCCTGGTGCTGGAACCCGCTTTTGATGCGGAAAGGATTCTCGATGCGGTGACACACCACCGCATCACCAAACTCTACGCGGTACCCACGGTTTACATCCGCATGCTGGATGTGGGCGATCTGCGCAAGCCACTGGCCTCGATTCGTTACTGCTTTTCAGCTGCAGCCAGCATGGCCAGAGAGGTGGTCGCACAGTGGCAGCAAGTTACCGGCCTGGCCATTCACGAAGCATACGGTATGACTGAAAGCGCTTCCATGGTTACCTACAACCACTACTACCGGCACGTGATCGGATCGGTGGGCACAGCGGTCAATCTGGTGGAAGTGCAGATTCGTGATCTTGACGGTCAACCGCTGGAAAACGGCAGGGAAGGAGAGATCTGCATTCGCGGTCCCAACATCACTGCCGGCTATCTGAATAATCCCGAAGAGACCCGGGCCGCCTTTTATAAGGATTGGTTCCGTTCCGGGGACATCGGAATCCTGGACAAAGACGGGTATCTGTTTATCGTCGATCGGCTCAAGGACCTGATCATCACCGGCGGGGAGAATGTCTATCCACGTGAGGTGGAAGAGGTTCTTTACACGCGACCCGAGGTTCGGGAGTGTGCCGTTGTCGGCTTGCCGGACAGAGTTTATGGCGAAAGGGTCGTAGCCTTTGTCGTGCCCGGCAAACACCAGCCGATAGACACGCTGCGGCTGAAACGCTACCTGAAGACAAAGCTGGCGGGATTCAAGGTACCCAAAAAGATAGTCACTGTGGACGAGCTGCCGAAAAGCAACGCCGGCAAGTTGCTGAAAAGAGATCTCCGGAAGACATACGGGAAAAATCCGCCCAACGGATCGGCAGGCAAAAAGCAAATGACATCATAGACCAGAGAGTGCTGCAAGCGTGAGTGACACCGAGATGAAGCCGAGCCGGCCAAAGCTGTTGAGGATATTTCTTCCCTTTGCCTTCGGGTATTACCTTTCTTATCTGTACCGGGTGGTCAACGCCGTGATCGCTCCCAACCTGGTGGCCGATCTGGGTGTGGATCCCTCCGATCTGGGACTGCTCACGGCAGCATACTTTCTGACCTTTGCGGCCTTTCAGCTTCCGCTGGGGGTGCTGCTCGATCGTTACGGACCCCGCCGGATCGAATCGTTATTGCTGATTTTTGCGGCACTGGGCGCCTTTATTTTCGCTCGCGCGGAATCTCTGGCCGGTTTGGTGGCCGGTCGAGCTTTTATCGGATTCGGGGTGTCCGCCTGCCTGATGGCGGCTTTCAAGGCCTATGTGATGTGGTTTCCACGAGGCCAACTGCCGCTGATCAACGGGCTGCAGATGTCCGCCGGCGGCCTCGGGGCGCTGTCGGCCACCGCTCCGGTAGAAGCCATGCTTGGGTTCACTGACTGGCGGGGCATCTTTTTGGTCCTGGCGATACTGACCCTGGCGGTTGCCGCCACTGTTTTCTGGATGGTTCCGGAAAAGGATCCCGGCAACGACCAGTTGACTTTCGGTGAGCAGCTTCGGGGCATCTCACAAATTTTCACCAGCATGACCTTCTGGCGAATTGCACCTGTGGCAGCGCTGAGCCAGGCCGGTTTTCTCTCCATCCACGGGCTGTGGTCGGGTCCCTGGCTGCGGGACGTGGCCGGATTGAACCGCGGCGAGGTAGCCGGCGTCTTAATGCTGGTGGCGGCGGCGATGATCGGTGGATACGTGCTACTGGGAGGCGCTGCCGAACGCTTGAGCAAGTCCGGTATCCGCCCTGTTGCGGTGGCGGTTGCCGGAATGAGCACATTCATGTTCATACAAATTCTGGTCATTCTTGGTTATTCCCGGTGGGCGCTGCCGGTGTGGCTGTTCTTTGGTTTCTTCGGCACATCGGGTATTATCTCCTATGCCGTGCTCTCACAGAGTTTTCCCGTGCATTTGGCCGGTCGGGCGAATACGGCCCTGAACCTGCTGGTTTTCGTGCTGGCTTTTATCGCGCAGTGGGGTATCGGGGCGGTGATCGAAATATGGCCGGTGACCGCCGAGGGGGGATATGATCCGGCCGGTTACCGGGCGGCCTTCGGCGCAATGCTGAGCCTGCAGATACTGGGCCTGATCTGGTTTTTCTCAAGCGGCAGGAAGGTCACCTACACATAGCTTCTGTGTGGATGGCCCCTTTACCGGAATCATTGGCGCGGTCGCGGTTGCTAGCGATCGCTTCGAAGCGGTTGAAAAGCTGCCCTGTTGGACTGCGATTGAAACTGCAGTCGATTTACAACGGAGTCGAAATGGAGCCTGTTCGGTACTACAGCAGGAGAATATTTTGCCGCCGACTGCTGACCGGCCTTGGAGCGCTTCTTTGCAGCCGGCACTGGCCGGCAAAGGCCGCCTCACCGTACGGACGGTCTGCCCAGCATTACACAGCGGCAAATCTGCCGACTGTGCTGCAGGCCAAAAGCAATCCGCACCTGATCCGACCCCACCGGCAACTGCGAAAGTTTGGACTGACCGCTGAAGGGCGAGCGGTTCCCGGAGCGGTTTTTACCACCGGTGGATATCCGGTACGGGCAGTCGCCGCCGGGATCGTCCACTTTGTCGGGCAGCGACCGCAGCAGGGCAGGCAGCCCGAAGGATTTTACATTCGAATCGCACACGATTTCTATGACAGACTGCAAGAACCGTTTTACCCGCGCGTCACCCTTTACCGCCACCAGGCCTATCGCTCCACAACCTACGCCTTGGAATCAGTGAGTGTCGAACACTGGCAAAGCGTTCGAAGAGGTCAGCTCATCGGCTATGGCATGCCGACCGCGGCGTCGGATGAGCCGGCTGTAAAGTTGGTTCTGGAAGAAAACGGCAACCCGGTCAATCCGGACGATTACGGACCCGGACACCGTTTCATGCGCTATGTCACAGAGGGCAAAGCACCGGAAACAGATCTGGAACAGATGCACCGCCGCCTCGTCCGTCAGAAAAAGATCATCCGGCGGTTACATGCCTTTTACTCCGACCGCCAGAAGGACGACATCCAAAAAAAAGCCCACGGTACGATCGACACGGAAAAGTTTACGGACTATCCGGTAATCTGGTCCACCGTCGAACGATTTCGGTACCTGACACACCGCTATCGCGAGCGACCGCAACGATTCCCCGGATTGTCATCCGAAGATCTCGATTCCATGATCCGCAGCTTTATAGAAAACCAGCCGATTGTGCTGAGCCTCCCGTTGACGCACCCGTCGTAAACGCCGCTCCCGCTGCAGGAAAAAGGAAAGCCAAGGCCAATCACAACTTGTTGTGCTTCGATTCAGGAGGCCATGGCAGAGGGTAGCGCCGATGGTATGTCCGATGCAGCGACGGACATGACAGGCAAAAACAGTGTGAACGCTGGAATCTGAGAGGCTATTTCCAGACATTGGAAAGCCTCGAATCACTTCCGATGAAGTTTCGGTAACCCATAATTGGGAACAGTATAGTCCAATATTGTTACATACTTTTCCCAAATGATCGCCTATTTCTCCGCCGATAATAAACCTTAAACCTGTAATTTCGGGAGGTTACAAACACCCACCTTGCCTGGCACGGTTTCTGCTTTTGCGTATAATCAGTAACTGCCTAACATGATTCACCTTTTTAAGGTTGAAACCAATGGAACGAAAACAGATCATCTGTGAGCGGTGCCGTCAATCAAGGGACATCATCCGGGATTTCAGCACCGGTCTGTGGGAGCTTCCATTGGGACCGGCAAAAATCAGCCGTCTGTCGTGGGAAGATCTGGGGGATACCTGGCTGGAAAGCCATAGCCGGGAGTGTCGGGACGCTCGGATCCCGGCCGGCCTCCGTCGGCTGAAAGACCGTGCTCTCCGGGGGGGATTACAAATGTAGCTAATCCCTGCCGTGCTGCGACGGGTTCGGGCGACTCCATGAAAATGGCTCAACCGAACCCACCTTTAAAAGCAGAGTCGCTTTGACTCTGCTTTTTCTTTGCGCCGGCCCGGGCTTTGTGGTCAAACCGGAAGTTGCATGCCCAACGCGTAAAGCTCAAATTCGGTTTCACCCTCCTGGAGCTTGCGCATCTCCGTTTCGAATTCCTCTCTCTGCGGGCTGCTTTTCCAGCTGTTCCAGTCTTTCTCGGTCTGCCACAGGGACGCGACCACCACAGTGCCGGGATTTTTCAGGTCACTCAGGGTTTCCGAAGAGATATAACCGGGCTGTCGTATTGCACCGTAACGGGCCTTGATAATCAGCGATGACGCATCCTTGATCCGGTCAATCTTGAATCTTCTTTTTATCAGGATTTTTACGGCCATGCTATCCTCCTTTCTGCTGATAACAAAAAATGGAGACACCCGTTGATCTGCGTTAAAGGCAGGGCTGGTGTGTTCGCTGCCATCCGGCCAAGAAACGGTGGAAAAGAAAAGTACACCGGTGCCGCAGACCAAAAGCAAATGCACCCTTGATGGAAGAAACAAAACGGAGGATTCAGAAGAGCATTCAGTGGAAGAGTCGCAGGAACCGGTGAAAATTGCAAAGAAGAACAGGTTCAAAAAACCGGAGCGGTTATGGCGAACCAACCGGCGCGGATACTGTGCTGTTTATAAGCGGTTGACGGTTTGATGTCAAATGATATTTCAACCGCTTTGCAGCAAGTGATTCCCTGAACCTGCATTTGCCTGGAGGATGCCGCGGCAGCGACCGAACCAAAAGATTGACAGCGATCGGCACCGTCATTATGGTTCAATCATATATCTTATCGACATCCCTTCCACAACCTTGCCCGGGAATCCTTGCATGAAGACAGAAGCGGGTAACGACAGCAAGTTAGCCATTCGGCTGCAAAAGCTCTGTGAGGCCAACCAGGACCTGGCCCGCGTGGAATCGGTGGAAAACCTGGTTCCGCTGCTGCTGGAGCTGGCGCGGGATGTGACCGATGCGGAAGCTTCTTCTTTTTTCAATTATGATTCCCCCCGTCAGGTCCTGCGGTTTTATACGATCCGGGATGAAGCCATCAGCGATGCAGGAGAGAAAAGTTTGAAGGAAATGGCAATCCCTTTAGGAGAAGGGATTGTCGGTTGGGTTGCCAGGAAGCGACAGCCGCTCATTGTGGCGGATGCGCAAAATGACGAGCGTTTTTTTCAAGATGCCGACAAGTCCACCGGTCTTGTCACCCGATCGATTCTCGGCGTCCCGGTGGTATACGCCGACGAGCTGCTGGGTGTCATGGAAGTACTCAACCCCAAAGACAAGACCAGCTTTGACGACTCTGACAAAGAACTGCTGGTGAGTTTCGCCAACCTGGCAGCGGTTGCCATTTTCCGCGCCCGGTTGCTGCAGGAGCGTCTGGAACAGCAAAAACTGCAGATCCAGATGGAGACGGCGGCCAAGATCCAGGCGCTTTTTCGGCCGATTCCACCGGAAATCGGATCGGGCAGTCACATCTGGGCCTTTTCCAAGCCCGCCCGTTTCGTGGGCGGCGATCTGTATGATATAATCCCGATGCCTGGAGGCAGCTACCTGACTTACGTAGCGGATGTATCCGACAAAGGGCTGCCGGCGGCCCTGATCATGGCGGCGCTGTGGTATCGCATCCGCAGCGAAGCCGGCCTGCACCGCGACGTTGCCAGCCTTTTGGAAACGCTCAATGCCGCTTTGACCAAACTTCTTGAGGAAGAAGGTTATTTCGCCACGATCGTGATCGCACAGTATTGGCCGTTGGGTGGGGAGCTGGAGATTGCCTGCGGGGGTCACCTGCCGGCGTTGAAGATCTCGAACCGAACCGTTGAGCCCTTGCAAGTCGAAAGCGGACCGGCGCTGGGGGTCATTTGCTGCCCGCGGTACGATAAAGCCAGCTTTCACATCTCGGAAGGCGAGTCGGTGCTGCTGCTCACCGATGGGGTCAGCGAATCCGAAAATGCGGACGGGGAACTCTTTGGAATGCCCCGCGTCACCGACAATCTTTCCCGGCAGGGCGATCTTCCCCGGGGACCGGGGTTGATGGGGGAAATCGAAACATGGCAGGGCAGTACCGAACCCAACGACGACATCACCCTGCTGGAGATCTGGCGCGATATCTGATCCGATCTATCGATTCATCGGAAAAGAAACCACCGAATCTCACGCATCGACTATGAGAATAACTCCGGATCCTGTCAAACCACCCTTTTTTGGACAAGCGCTCCTGACTGGGTATGTTTGTCGGTTCGATTCGCGAAACCATCCAACCGCTGAAAGAGGCGTCTGGTCCTAACGGATTCACTCCAAGGCTGCCGAACCGATGACGTTGCGATTTAATCGAAAATAGGGCAGCAGCGCAGCCGCATTACTCATGCGACCACCATTTTCGCTTTTTGATCCTACTCACACTGCCCACCCTGTTCTTCCAACCGCCGTCTTGCTCCGCTTGCGTCGCTATTCGCCGATAAGTCGTGGTTATTTGCATACCGCTTGCACTGCCTCGATGAGTGCCATTAACCGTTCACGACATTCCACTTGCAACTCCGGAAATATAAACAGCCATTTTTTCAATACAAAAAAATGTTGCATCTACCGAGTAGATGCAATATTTTTGCACAAGCTTATATTTCGATTTGATTTTTATATATTCCAAATTAGTAAAAATTATAATACATTACAGTGGAAATAGTCTTATTCAGCTACTATAACTCAAAGATATTTAGTTGCGCTGTCCAGGTGACTCACTGACATCAACATTATGTGGGAGATGGAATTGCTGCGTGATCTTGGAAAATTCACTGTTATGACCATTATATTACTGGGTGGGACGCAACCGGCGGTCTCGGCGGAACGCCTGCCGGTCTTCGTGAGCATCGTCCCCCAAAAAGCCTTTGTGCAAAAAATTGGCAAGGACCGGGTCAATGTCCAGGTCATGGTGCAACCCGGTGCTTCCCCCCATATCTATGAGCCCAAACCCCGGCAAATGGTTGCCATTTCCGGGGCCAAACTATACTTTGCCATTGGGATTGCCTTTGAAGAAGCATGGTTGGACAAGATCGCCGCGGCCAACCCGAAGATGAAAGTGGTCCACACGGATCATGGGATTGAAAAGATTCCCATGAAGGTCCACCGCCATCAAGGTGAAGAAAGGCAGCCTCACGGCGACGGTGAGCGTCATCAGCAAGAAGAGCACCGCCCTCGCACCAAGGCCGCTTCCCATAAAGGGGACGGGCACCGCGAAGGCTATCGGCGCGAACATGGCACTCTCGATCCCCACATCTGGCTTTCACCGCCGCTGGTAAAGCTGCAGGCCCGCACGATATTAAACGCGCTGCAGGAGATCGATCCTTCTCACGCAGGCGTTTACGAAACCAACTATCAACGTTTCGTATCCGGAATCGATGATCTGGACGCTGCATTGAAGACCATCTTTGCGGGAAAAAAAGGATTGCAGTTTATGGTGTTTCATCCGGCCTGGGGATATTTTGCGCATGCATATGGACTCGAGCAGGTCCCTGTCGAGATCGAAGGCAAGAACCCGAAAGCGGCGCAGTTGAGGCAGCTGATCGAAGATGCTACCAAAAAGGGAATCAAGGTTGTTTTTGTTCAACCCCAGTTCTCCACTAAAAGCGCGAAGCTCGTGGCCAGGGAAATCGGCGGTCAGGTTGTTTTTGCCGATCCGCTGGCAGCGAATTGGTCGGCGAACCTTCGCGAGGTGGCCGACAAGTTCGAAGCGGTATTGAGATAGAGTCGAAACCATGAATGACACGATTGTCGAAATAAGAAATGTGAGCTTTGCCTACAACGGCGAAATGGCCCTTCAGGATGTGAGTCTCGATATCCGGCAGGGAGATTTTATCGCTATGATCGGTCCCAACGGCGGCGGTAAAACCACCCTGCTGAGGTTGATGCTGGGTTTGCTAAAGCCGGACAAAGGCGGCATTCGGGTAATGGGACAGCCGGCTTCGCAGGCGGCGCCCAATATTGGGTATGTGCGCCAGGACGTGCACATCCATCACAATTTTCCCATTACCGCCATGGATGTCGTGA
>JAHEIV010000440.1 GCA_024639205.1 Deltaproteobacteria bacterium
CCAAACCGCCCAAACCGCAGTTGAGCCAGACCGACCTGAACGACCTGCTGGGCAAAACCGCGGTATTTTCCCTCAAACAGCCGTCCGTTTCCAGGAACAACAGCGGTATCATCCACATCGTCAAAGAATTTGCCCCCGGATTGCCCCGCATCCTGGCCGACCCGATGCAATTGCAGCAAATCTTTCTCAACCTGCTGCTCAACAGCATTGAGGCCATGCCCGAAGGCGGGACCTTGCTGCTCAAAACCGAGCACGACCCGGCCGTTAAGGCCATCCGCGTCGAGATCGCCGACACCGGCAAAGGGATGGAATCACAGTTGCAGGACAAGATCTTCGAGCCGTTTTTCACCACCAAAAAGAAGGGCAGCGGGCTGGGTCTGGCGGTCACCAAGCGGCTGATCGAACAGCACAGAGGCGATATTCATCTGACCAGCAAACCCGGGAAGGGGACCGTGTTTACCATCACGTTTCCCGTTGAAGTCGACAGGGAGGAGCAGGCCGCATGAAAGAGACGCGTAAGGTGTTTCTGCTCGACGACGACGATCTGATCATTTCCATGCTGAGCAGGTCGCTGAAAAAGGCCGGTTTTGATGTGCAAACCGACACGGAATCCGGCGGTGCGCTGCAAAAGATCAAATCCTTCAACCCGGATGTCGTCATGCTCGACATCAAAATGCCCAAACCGGATGGAATGGACATCCTCCGGGAAATTCAGGACAGCCAGATCGAGACCCAGGTCGTGATGCTCACTTCCGACGATACCGCCGAAACGGCAGTCACAGCGATGAAGCTCGGCGCGGCGGACTACCTCACCAAGCCGTTTCACACCGACGAAGTCAAGATCGTGATCGACAAGGTGATCGAGAAAGAGCGCCTGAAGCAGGAAGTCCAATTTTTGCGCAAGGCTTACTCCGAATTTGTCGAAAAGGACATCATTGGCAGGTCTGAAGCCATTCGGGGCTTGCTGGAGAAGGTGGATCGAATCGCCAGGGCCAGGGTCAACAACATCCTGATCACCGGGGAAAGCGGTACGGGCAAGGAAGTCGTGGCCCGGCATATTCACAACCTGATGTTCGAGCAGAACAGCACCGGACACGCGCCGTTTATTACCGTCAACTGTGCCGCCATGCCCGAATCGCTGTTGGAGAGCGAACTGTTCGGCTATATCAAAGGCTCTTTTACCGATGCGAAGTCCGATAAGAAAGGCCTGTTCGAGCTGGCCTCCGGCGGCACGATCCTGCTGGACGAGATCGGTGAGATGAAAATGGATTTGCAGAGCAAACTGCTGCGGGTGCTGGAGGATCGCACCATCCGAAGAATCGGTGGGAAAAGCGAGATGCCCATCGATGCCACGGTCATTGCCACCACCAATAAAAATCTATCCGACGCGGTGGGCAAGAGCGAGTTTCGCAAGGATCTGTTTTTCCGGCTCAGCACGTTTTACCTGCACATCATCCCCCTGCGGGAGCGACGGGAGGACGTTGCGCCGCTGGCCGATCACTTCCTGAACATATTTACTGCCAAGTACAACAACCCGAGTCTAAAAGGATTCACCCCGGAGGCCATGCAGGTGCTCACGTCCGCCAGTTGGCCCGGTAATGTGCGCGAGTTGAAAAACCTGATCGAGCGGATCGTCGTGCTGGAAACCACCGATATGATCGGTCCCGAACACATACCCGGCTGGATTACCGGCGGGACCATGTCTAACGGGCCCAAACCCAGCAACGGGTTCCGGCTTCCGGATGCGGGCATCGATCTGGAAAACCTGGAGAAAAACCTGATTCGACAGGCGCTGGAAAAGGCCGAATACAACAAGGCCCTGGCGGCCAAGATGCTGAATATGAGCTACGACAGCCTGCGCTACCAGGTCAAGAAATTCGGCCTGGAGAGCAGCTGACAAGCTTTTACTTCCCGAAAGAAATGCTGCCACCCACGCTATCGATCCAGGGTGGCCACCGCCCCATTCACCATGGCTGCGGCCAGGGCATGTGCCGTCCGGATGGTCCCCCAGTCGAAAACAAACACCCCGCCATCTCCTGCCCGGCAACTACTGGAGGCCCAGGCCGGCTCGCGGGTCTGATGCTCGATGAGCGAAGCCGAGAAGCAGACCTTGGCCGGTCCGCCGGCTCCCTGGTAATCTTCGTAATCGAATACCCGACCAGAGAGGATCAGATCGACGTCCATGCGGCTGAACAAAGCGGTGGCATCCGCCAGAGACACGCCGTCCTGCATCACGATTCGAAATTTGAGCAACGTCTGTCGAACCTCCCCTGGTTCTACCGGTTGCATGTTGGCAACCCCTTTCAGCGCTGCGGTGAAATGAACCATCATGATTTGCCCGGCGTGTCTGCGCGAGCTCAGATTCAGGAAGGGCAGCACCGCAACGCTGTACGTCCGGCTCGGCAGCAGCAGACGGTTGTTGAACACGGTTTGGGGCTCGAACGATCGCCGGGCTTCCGCAATGGCAGGCCCCTGACCCGACAGGTGGCTCGTCAGCGATGCCGTCAGCCGCACTACCGCCTGGCGCAGCAGTATGTCGGGGTCATCCACCAGGGAGAGTTCCAGGAAACCGGGCGCATCGTCTCCGGCCGCACCGATACCGTCCATCCAGAGAATCTGCGGTCTGTCTCCGGTGGTTACCAGCCGTGCGGACAGCGCGATTTTCGGCGGGAGCTGGACATTGTAATATTCCAGCGCAGTGAACAGGACCGCATCGGCACCGATCTCTTCTTTGAGGAGTCGGGCCGTTTCGTTGTCCATTCCGCCGGTATAGCGAATGCGGTGCCGGACGATAAAGTCCTCTATCTGCTCGCCTGGAAGGACGCTCACCGCGCTTTTTTCCAGGTGGAACACGATTTCGTTTCGGATGCCGATCAACGGAGCCGGTATGCCGCTCAGATTGTCAACGGGCATTACCGCGATGACCGGTGAATCCAACACGGTCGGACCGACGGTCGCAGGGCCGTTTGTCGAACACCCGGTCAGGCAGAGCAGCAGGCAACATCCGGCCATTGCCGATCTAGTAGAGAAGTTTGTTGATGAGATCATTGACCGCTGCCTGGGTGACATCGTTCATGGGCTGTCCGCCACCGCCTAACAGGCGGTCTACCAGACTGATCCCACCTCGTGTTGCAGAGGCCGTCCACACCACCCGCTGGGTGCTGGCCTCGAACA
>JAHEIV010000441.1 GCA_024639205.1 Deltaproteobacteria bacterium
CCATGGTGGACCTGAACGGAGACATATCCAAGCTGGTGTTCCGACAGGTTTTGAAAAACGACGTGGGTGACATCTCCATCGACGGGCAGCTGCTCGGGATCTTTCTGGAACTCGACGGGGAGAAAGACCTGAATGCAGTCGCCCGCAGGGGAAATCTGAGCCTGGGAGAAATGCGCGCGGTAATATCCAAATTACTGGGCATGGAAATCATCGAACTCGTCGATAAGCAGGAAGCATTTCTCGATCGGGATTTTCTCGACTATCTGAGCCGGCAGCTGGCGGAGGCTGTGGGACCCATCGCCGATGTGTTGGTGGAAGACCATGTTGCCGAATCGGGGTTTCGGCTTTCGAATGTTCCGGTATCTCAGGCAGCCGTTCTGGTAGATGCGCTGGCGCGGGAAATTCAGCGTGAAGAGAAAAAGGAAGTATTTAAAATCAACATGGTCGAAAAGATGAAGGAAAAACGCTATTGACTGTCAAAGTGAAGGAGCTGACGGATGATTGTCATTTGTGAAGACTGCGGGAGAAAATACCGAATCGATCCCGGAAGAATCAAGGGCCAGACTGCCAAATTCAAATGCAAGGCCTGTAATCACATTATTACCGTTACCAAACCGCAGCCCAAACCCGTGGAGACGGAGCCTCCACCATTTATCGAAGCCGATGGTGAGGTTGCAGAGCAGGAGGTCGCGGCACCGGATGACCGTCAGGAGCCTGCGGCGCCGACCCGGCGGCGTCTTCGGATCCCCTTTTCAATTCAGTCCGGGAAAATCGGGCTGCGCCTGAAGATGATTGTTCTTTTTTGCTTGTTGCCGATATTCCTGTTCAGTGTCTCCGGCTGGCTTTTCCTGCGCCAGATGGATTCCATGGCCCGGCTGCTGACCACCGAGAGTTCAACTTTTGCCACGAAAATGGCCGAAGCGAAAATGGCCGATATCGCGCGTGCAACGGCCATGCAGGTCAGGCTTTATCTTCTCAGCCAGCCGGGGATGTCAAAGCGGGGCTTCGACCGCAATCCCGCATTCAAGCGTCTGGCGGTGCAGAAGGTGGGGATGACCGGTTACACGGCGCTTTACGAAATACCGGGTTCCGATGGTGTCTGGCGCACCTGGGCGCATCCCAATTCGAAGATCATCGGAATTAATATGAGAAAGCTCAAAAAAGTGCTGAAGAACAGCTTTCCGGGATTCTGGCGCGTTTACACGGGGGTAAAAGGCGGCAGTGAATCAAAAGGGTACTACACCTGGCAGGATGCGGACGGACGTTTTCGAGACAAATTCATGGTTTGCACGCCGGTCGACGGAACCCGTTACGTTATTGCCGCCACCACTTACCTGGACGAATTCACCCGTGATTTGAACAAACTTTACGACCGGTCCGCAGAGTTGACGCGCTCGGCGCGAAATACGACCTGGATCATTTTAGCGGTCACATTGCTGGTTGTCGGTCTGGTGGTATCCTTTTACGGTCACCGTCTCACCAGTCGGTTAAAATCCCTGACTGATGTCGCCGACCGGATAAGCGTGGGTGAGCTCGATGCCGAAGTTCCCGGGACTTCAAAAGATGAAATCGGCGATCTGGCTGAGGCAATCACCAGGATGCAGGACAGCATCCGCCTTTCCATCGAACGCCTGAGGCGGCGAAGATAAGGAGCGCAGATGGTCATTGCCCCGAAGGAAAAACCGATTGTCGAAAACCTGAACGCTTATTACCTGAACATCAGCAAACTGCTCGAGCACTACCAGGGAGAGATCGGTGCCGGGTGCGTCTATTTTAAATCGAGTTCGGCCGAGGGGGTCGTATTCTTCGACCACGATGATGTTCTCAACGGCTGTATTCAGGACCGGAAAGAAAAAACCACCGGTGAGGATGCCGTTGAGCGCTTGATGGATGATGCGTCCGACCACAATTTCACAGTGGCCATATACCAGATACCGCCCGAGGACGTCTATTTCTGGTCGAGCATACCGACAGCAGAAATCATATACAATGACCTTAGTACGGAGTTTACCGACCTGCAGGGACTGTTGCGAAAGATGACCGCGGAGAAACTCACCGGTTTTATCGACGTATCGATCGGCGACGGCAGCGAGCGGGGTCTCATCTTCATCAGCAACGGTGAAATTGTCGGCGGATCCTTCTCCTGGGGTCCGGGAAAACCCGGCAACGTTAGAAAAGACATCGCAACACTTGTCGAAAAGACAAAGGCATCAGGGGGTCTTTTTCAGGTCAGCCGTATCCCGCTGGCCGACAAGAATCGCAGCACTGCTGAAGCACCGCAGGCGACTTTGGCGACCGGTGTGGTGAAAATGCTGGAAGAATTCTTGGTGATATTCGAAACCTTGTTTGCTTCCCAAAAAATGAAAGCTTCCGATTTCAACAGCGTTATCCGCAAAAAATTTGTCGAAAAAGCCGAGCATTATGCCTTTCTGGATCCATTTGCCGCTGAATTCGAGTATGCCGATCGCAAGATCAAGTTCTCCGGAAAAGCCGGTGATAAAGAGTTGGCCGCCGGTGTCATATCCTCGATTCAAGAGCTGGCGCACGAGCTTGGAATCGAAAAGCAATTCAAGCAGCACCTTTCTTCCTGGAACGGAAAGCATGAGAAGCGCCTGGTGAAGCTCGACATCCGCTCATGAACCGGGATTCGACATCCCGGGAACAGAACGTGACAACGAAACACGAAAGGCGTTGTGGTGAAGGGACTATTCGACAATTCGGCCCGGTGGTATGTCGATTTTCTGAACTCTGTGCCACTTGCCGTTTTCCGGACAACCATCGAAGGCAAAATCATATTCTGCAACCGGACCTTCGCCCGCATGTTCGGCTTTGACACCATCGGTGAACTGATCGGATTTCCGGTTATCAATCTGTACCGCAACAAAAAAGACAGAGGCCTGCTGATTCATTCCATCATGCAACGGGGGCGGGTGATCGATCTGCCGATTTCCTTTATCAAGCAAGACCACACCCCGGTGTGGTGTTCCGTTACCGCCAGGGCCGTACTCGATGAAGACGGAATCGTGGAGCACCTGGACGGTATTCTCCGGGACATCACCGATGAAATAGAAGAAAAGGGGGAGATGCCGAGTCTCGATTCTGCGGTGAGTGTAAATAACGACATTATTATCGTTTTCGATCTGCACGGAGACA
>JAHEIV010000442.1 GCA_024639205.1 Deltaproteobacteria bacterium
CCTGTCCTGCTATTTTACCGGCCTGTTGACCGGTTCATTCACCTGCCATCGCTTGATCCAGCGGGTGGGACACATCCGGGCCTTCACCGTTTTTGCTGCCACGCTGACCGCTACCGCCCTGCTTCACGGGCTCTATCTGAGTCCATGGTCCTGGGGGGCGTTGCGATTTATAAGCGGTATTGTGACCTTCGGGCTGTTCATGGTCATCGAGAGCTGGCTAAACGAGTGCACCGAATCGCGCTATCGGGGGCGGGTCTTTTCCATCTATATGACCCTGACTTACCTGGGTATCGGCATCGGCCAGCAGTTGCTCAACGTCGGAGACCTTCATGGGCAAACGTTGTTTATGATTGCCGGAATCATCTTTGCCCTCTGCCTGGTGCCGGTGTCGGCCACCGAGGGCGTCCACCCGATGCTGCCCGAAACCAAGCCCTACCATTTCATATCGATTTTCCGTCGGGCTCCGCTGGGTATGCTCGGGTGCATGGCCGCCGGCCTCACCAACAGCGCCTTTTTTGCAATGATGCCAGTGGTCTGCACCGACATCGGTTTGTCGCTTCGCCAGCTGTCCGGGATCATGTCCATCACGGTGTTCTGTGGCCTGGCGGCCCAGTGGGCGGTGGGAACCCTCTCGGACCGGTTTGACCGCACCGTTGTCCTCTCCGCGATCACGTCCACAATCGCCGCCGTCAGCGGGACCATGTTCCTCATTGGAGCGCGTTCATTTGGGGGAATCGCTGCAGGGATGGGGCTGTTTGGCGCATTGATGTTTGCCGTCTACCCGGTCGCGGTGGCCCGGGCGCATGATGTATTCGGCGGTCAAGAGGCGGTGGCGGTCAGCGCAGGCCTGCTGTTCGCTTACAGCATCGGCGCCAGCGTCAGCCCCTTGCTGGCCTCCGGCGTGATGACCCTGCTGGACTCCCCTTTTGGCCTTTTTGCGTTCTGGTTTCTGATCAACGGCGCCTTTGCCGCGGTCAGCGTTTATTTGAGGAGGCAGGAAAAAGTGGAGATTGTGGCGGTGGAAGACCAGGTGGCCTTCGTGCCCATGAAAAGCACATCCCCTGTGGTCATGGCCATGGACCCACGCGGCAACCTGGATGCTGAAAGCAAATAAAACCGGTTAATTTCCCTGCGATGCAAAATAGGCTGCCGCACCGGGATGCAGGGCGATGCCGATGTCCGGACCATCGGCTGGCTTGACGGAAAACTGACCCAGTGCGGGATGGATGTTTTGCAGTCTGGCCTGATGTTTGGCCAAGATAGCCATCACCGCAAGGGTCGTATCGTCATCCAGACTTCCCGAGGCAACCAGCAGGATCGTCGTTCCAAACGAGGCAACCGGTTTTTTAATTCCAGGATAGGAAGCAGCGGGGATATTTATCGGTGAAAGGGCAGGATTTTCGCCAATCATTCGGGAGATATCGTCATCAGCCATGTTGACCGGCACAGCAGCGCACAGGTCCATCAACTGTTGCAGCGCCGAGTCCGGGTGCACGCCGATATGCACCATGGCGTCGATGTTGCCGTGACAAAACGCCATGGTATCCTGGGACAAAGTGGCCGGTAACTCCTCCAACAGCTTGAAATCCGGTTTGGCCCACCCCTTGGCAGTCATGATCAAATCCACCGCATCACGCACAGTCGTGCGCGCAATCCCGATGTTGATGCGCTTCCCTTTTAAATCCGAAAGCATGGAAATCCCAGCATCGGCACGGGCGACCAGCAGGATGGGCGATTGATAAAGCGGCAAAAGCACTCCCAGGTTGTCATAGCGGATGTCCAGAAACTGAAACCGGCCTTTGCGGGTCATGGCGTCATGCAGCAGGCGAGAATCGAGCAGGGCCAAATCCAGCGATCCGCCGTTCAGGTTGGTCAGGTTGTGGGTGCCGCTGGTAGCAGGGATCACCTGGCAATTCAGATCTCCGCCGGATCGGTTGATCGTTCTGCAGATCGCCCGCCCGGCGAAGTATGAAAAGCTACCCGGCGAATCGGTTCCGAACAGAATATCACCGGCCAATGCGGGCGGGGGAACGGAACCCGCAAACACAACGGCAAGAAGAACAGCGAACGGCCTGATTATTCTTTTTACGCCTTTGGCAATTTTGTGCTGGGTGGCCATGGTCTTTCCTCCCAGAGGTTAAAAAGATGATAATTATTTTGAAGACTGAACTTTGCGCAACCGCAGCACGCTGCAGTTGGCGTGATCGGTGACCCGTTGGGAGCAGGATTGGCTGAAGACTTCATTAACCTCCCGGTGGCGGTTGTGGTAAACCACAATCAAATCGGCCTGCCACTCATCGGCAGCCCTGATGATCTCTTCCCAGTTTTTACCGGTTCGCAAACTGGCGGTGACGCCGGGATCGCAGTTGTCGGTAACAAACTGCTCTTGTGCCGCCATGATCCGCGCGGCGGCCTGCTGACGCACATCTTCAGGGACCATGGCAGCCACCATGGGCATGGAAAATCCGGGCATCACCGTCACCAGATGAATGTCGGCCTGGCTGAGTTCGGCAATCGATTTGGCCTTGCGATAAACCAGGGCCGCGGTATCGGGATAATCGATATCCACGGGTACGAGAATTTTTTTAAACATGGCCTGATCTCCCGGGTAAGGGTTTGAATTGGATGGCTTCACGCCAGCCGCTGCGGTCGCTTCGCAAAGCGACCGCTCACCATTTGGCATGGTATCAAAAACAGGACCGCCGCCCGATGTTATGTGGTGACAGCCGCTCGTTTCAACTTCTTTTTCCGGCTGTTCTGCACAAACCAGATCATGGCATACAGCAGCAGTGCCGGTATGAACATAAGCTGTTTGGGAGGCCTTGTACTGGGCACCTGAATGTTCAATATTTCTTGGTCGAAATCGATGCCGGCCTTTTCCGCCCGGCTGGAAAAGACCACATTGTCCACCAGGATCTTGCCTTCCTCCTCCCGGGTTTCGATGCCGATGCCCTCCAAACGCTCTTTCCCGGTGGCCTCGTCACCGACTTTGAGCATCAGCGTTTTGGTATATTCGTTGCCATTCAGGTCCTCACCCTGCACGGCTATACGCAAACGCGAGTCGGGTTGCATATCCGCCAGCATTTCTTCCAGCTTGGTCGGCGATTCTTCCACCAATGGCGCATAAACCATATCCCACCAGAAC
>JAHEIV010000443.1 GCA_024639205.1 Deltaproteobacteria bacterium
CGGAACCCGCCACCTGCGGGTGCCGCTTTCCGCCGGTCTGCGAATCATGCAGGCCCTGCGCGGTTTTACCTCCGGGTTGGCCGTACCCCACTACATGATCGATCTTCCCGGCGGAGGCGGGAAGGTGCCATTGCTGCCCGAGTACATAAAGGAGATCGGAAAGGATCGGCTGGTGGTGCGCAATTACGAGGGGAAGCTGTACGAATATCCGCTGGAGTGAGGTAGATTGACAGGCGCTTTTGAGTATCCAACCCTCCTGATATTTTTATAAATTTCAGTATTTATGTCGAATAAAATTGTGACTGCTTTGTCCGAACATATCGGATTCTGGCAATCTTTGAAGATTTTTCTCACACCAATCTCAGTGAATCCCTCTTCAACAGATTGCGTTTTACCTGAAATAAATCCTTTTGGTGATAAGGAACGGATCTCGCACGACGGTTCAGGTTGGAATGCATACAGGTATGTAAAGAGATCTTCAACTTCATGAACACTTTCACCTAAAACGGCTGCAAGCTAAGTCTAACAGCTTGCAGCCGCGCATTGTCTATCCCGATGAATTAGACCCGAAAGATGGATCCTATCCTTTCGGTGTATACCAGATTGGTGATGTGTAGGCTCGCTCTTGAGTTGTCATGGGCACCTCCGATGGCATAGATATACCATAGCGTTTCGCCTCAAAAGCCGTCCATCGAGGTGTCGGAATCTCGATCACGCGGACATAGTAGAACGCGCGCCGCGTCGGATCAAAATCCGGGTCTGCCCAAACGGTTATCAGTTCGGCCGCGCCTATGGCGTTTGTCCACGTGGCATTCTTTACATCCACCGTGTTGCCGACCGCAGGGAGCTTGCCGTTCTTGTTCAACTTGCGGTTGCCAGACCAGACAACGTCGTACACCCTTTCGCGGGCTTTACCCTTATTATCAATCCACCCCTTCACGATCTGGATGCGATCGAGGTTACCGCTTAACGGATCCTTGAGCGCTCCAACCAGAAACGTTGGGGCCTTGGCACCCGGTTCCCGACGCAATTTCCCTCCCATCGGGACCCCTTTGGTGTAGCCGATGTTGCCCGGCCACCGGCTCTGCGCATCTTTTTCGGTGAAATTCCAGCCCCCGAAAAATCGGACGGTCATCCGCGGTCCGGTTGTGGCGTAAGTCTCTTTGCGCATCATCGCATCGAAGATGGCGGCTCGGGTGTTCTCTTTGGCCCACACGGCGGCATATCCGGACGAGACCATTTCCCAACTTTCGTATTTCTTGTCACCGATCTGGGCCATGGGGTGCTTCCAGCGCTCCGGTCCAGGCTCCGTTCCCGCGTGCTTGCCGAAAAAGTTGTCTTCACCGGCCGTGGCAAGGCCCGTATGGCTGTCCGTGGACCCGATCATTCCAAACTGGTAAGGGTTCACGCCAAGTTTTTCCTCGAGCCGCAGGCCGATCTGTAAAGCGCTGCGGGCATACTCGTACTGGAGCATTGCCTTCTTCTTCGCAACGCTCAGGTCCAAATTGCCCTGATCCCAGGTCTCGTAGTCGGCGAATTCATCGGTCGGCGACAGGAACGGATGCGCTTCTCCATCCCCTTTGATTTGCGTCACCTCGTAAAGCGGCTCCCATTTCGCCCGTGCGTTGACATAGGCGGCATCCACCTGCTTGCCGGTAAACGATTCCACAATGGGAAACATGATCCCGTTGCTCAGATTGCCATTGTGGGCGATGGCCAGCAGTCGACCACCGGTTTTTTCCTGGTAGGCGCCCATCCACTTCCAGAGATCACGCGGGTTGTCGCTTCCCAGTGGCTTGAGGGTCGTGTACGGCTCCACTAATCCGGCCCGGTTGGCGTTGTCTCGGTAAACCACGACTCGATGCAGATTGTTGCCGCCGGTATTGGACGTCCACTCATACCCGATGAAGGCGGTGAAACGGCCGGGCTCGTTATATTTTTCGGCCGCATCAATGGTCTCCTGCCATGCGGAATGGTAGGCCAGTGAACCGGGAAGGGACATGAGGGTTTTGGGAAAGGTCCCCTGGGAGAACGAGACAATGATATCCGCGGCGGCTTTTACAGCCTCCTGGCCCCCTGCCTGGATCATGTCGTACCACTTCTTGCCGGTTGCATCGGCCAGGAGCTCAGGATCGCCTGCAATGAGGCGCGGGAAAAAGCCCATGTTGTCCGAATGGTCGGAGACAACCAAAAAATCCAGCGGTCGGTCGAGCCTTACCTTCTGCCCGGTTGACGAGGTGAGTTCCTCACCTCTGGCAAATCGGTAGGCATCCTCCGGCAGCAGTCGGGCACCGAAAGCGCCGGCGTCAAACGACAACCCGGTGTGCAGGTGTGTGTCTCCCCAGAATACCCGATCCGGAAAATCGCGGCCGGCATAGGGCGAGTAATGTTTCTGCTCTGCAAATGCGTCTTTCGCATCAGACGTCGGGGCCGGCAGTCCTACGGTATCCCCGGCAAAAGCCGGAATCGCGAATCCGAGAATCGCTGCCGCAAGCAGGACTTGTGCCGCCATCTTCAATCGCATCTTCCATCTTACTCTTGATCGCATCGTCGCTATCCTTTCTGTTACTGGCATGAAAAAGACGTAACGCTATCGATGTGGGTAGTGGTTTTATCGGTCTGGCGCTTTGTCCGGATGATTTGGGACACCAGTGTTTCTGCAGTATCTCTCAATACTTCAAAGTCTTCGGAACCTGAATAGTGTAACACTAATACCGATTAACGATAAGGCAACTCGCAGCTGTTAGCCATAAGGTCGTGGTATCGATAACAAAACGCTAAATAAAGGGTCGGAAAAATGAAAAAATTATTTCAGGTATATTGAGGTAAACGCAATCTTGATGTGGATTCGTGCGCCTGGGCTTGCCTGCCGGTATTACCATTATAACGAATCTTGAGATATGCAATGGGTAAGGGTGGGACAGCAAGGTTTCGTTTCGCATAGATCAGGGCATTTCGTCAGAAAGGATGGCCTCTGTGTAGCATGAAGCAATACGTTCTAGTTATTGTCCGACCCACGGCCCCAAAGATCGGTTGGTTCCGGCTGAATCTATTTCAACCGGATCTTTACCGCATTGGCATGGGCGGTGAGCCCTTCGGTCTCCGCCAGTCGGACGATATCGGCAGCCTCTTTGCCGAACGCA
>JAHEIV010000444.1 GCA_024639205.1 Deltaproteobacteria bacterium
GCAAGTGCGCCAGGCTTTCCTGGCATCCGGACCAAGATCAACGGCGGCAAAAAACACAGCCTATGCCCAAACTGATCATCGACAACCAGGACGTTGAGGTCGCGACCGGGACCAAGGTCATCGATGCCGCGGAGAAGATCGGCATCATGATACCGCGGTTTTGCTATCACCCGGCCCTCGGTTCCGTGGGCGCCTGCCGGGTCTGTGCCGTCAAATTTATGCAGGGGCCGGTTAAAGGCGTACAGATGAGCTGCATGATCGATGCTGCGGACGGTATGGTGGTGTCGACGACCGATGACGAGGCCGTCGATTTCCGCCGCCACGTCATCGAGTGGCTGATGCTGCATCATCCCCACGACTGCCCGGTCTGCGATGAGGGCGGTCATTGCTTGCTCCAGGACATGACGGTGTCTGGCGGCCACGGGATCCGGCGTTACCCCGGGAAAAAACGCACCCATAATGACCAGTACCTCGGGCCGCTGGTCCAGCATGAAATGAACCGCTGCATCCAGTGCTACCGCTGTTCGCGATATTACCAGGAATTCAGCGGATACCGGGATCTGGGCGTTATGGGGATTGGCAACCGCGTTTACTTCGGCCGGCAAAATGAAGGCGCTTTGGAAAGTCCGTTTTCCGGCAACATCATCGATATATGCCCAACAGGTGTATACACAGACAAACCGTCGCGGTTTATTGGCCGGCGATGGGACTACGAACGCAGCCCATCCATTTGTCTGAATTGCTCGCTTGGTTGTCACACGATTGCCAGCGCCCGCTATCGTGAAATTGTTCGTCAGGAAGCACGCTATAGCCCGGTCGTCAACGGTTATTTCATCTGTGACAGGGGGCGCTACGGGTTTTACTACGCGTCCATGCCCGGTCGACCCAGAAGTGCGGCCATCGAGGGGACGGCAGTTCCGATCCAGGAGGGTCTGACGCAAGCAGCCGATCGCGTGGCTGACATTACCACACAATCGGGCGCTGCCGCCGTCGCATGCGCCACTTCTTTCCGCAGCAGCCTGGAAACACTGGCGGCGGTGGAACACCTGAGCCGGAAAATGGGCTGGCATGCGCCGGCGTACTGGATGGAAAAATCCATTGCCGATCGGGTGAATTCGGCCGTTAACCGTCTCGAGGATAAAGCGGCCGTTTCATTGCAAGAGGTTTCCCGGGCCGATGTGATTCTGGTTGTGGGTGCCGATCCGGTCAATGAGGCGCCCATGCTGGCCCTGGCCCTGAGGCAGGCACAAAGGCGGGGTGCACGGGTGCTGGTCCTCGATCCCCGCCCGGTTTTTTTGCCGTTTGAATTTCAGCACCTTCCGTTGAACCTCGAAGAGATCAACCTGTGTCTGGGTATACTGGTTAAAACGGCTGTCGAACGCGGCTTAGCCGAAGACTTGGGCTATGAAGCCCTTGCATTTTATGACGCGATCCAGGAAGCACCCCTTCCGGTGCGTGAACAGATCGAGGCCATCGTCGCAGACCTAAAGGTCAGCCGGCGCCCCCTCATTGTCTGTGGTACCGATGCCGTCACAAAAGACACGCCGGCCCTGGCCGCCGATTCGATCTCGCTGCTGCAATCGGAAAACAGAAAGGCCGGCCTTTTTTATGTGCTGCCGGGGGCCAATGCCTTCGGTGCGGCGCTGATAGACCGCGAAGGCACGGCCTTCGACGAGGTTGTTGCCGCCATCGAACAGGGCACCGTCAAGGCGTTGATCCTGATTGAATGCGATCCCCTGCGCAACTTTCCGGACCGCGGGCGGCTCGAACGTGCGCTGGCATCACTTGATCTTCTGGTCGTCCTCGACTACCTGAATACCGGTGCCAGGCAGCGGGCTCACATTTTTCTGCCAACGACCACTGTATATGAAGCCGGCGGGCTCTTCGTCAACCAGGAGGGACGGATGCAGGCGGCATCGTCGTCTTATTGCGGAGGGCTTTCTGTTGCACAAACCGGCGGTGGTCATCATCCGCCGCGCGACTACGGGGCCGCCATGCCGGGAGCGGACCCTGCCGATGCCGGTCGGTTGCTGGCGGCCATCGCTCGCTTCGAAGGACCGACCGGAGAAAAAGTGACCCGGTCAACACTGCGGAACTGGCTGGTCGAAACCCTGTCGTTGGGGGAAGAAATTTTGCTGCAACAGAAAATACCCGATGACGGAATTCGGTTGTCCAAGGCAAACCAGACAACCAGGCGTTTTTCCTTTGACTGGCCGGCGACTGCGGAAAGAAGAGGGTCGGGCGAAAATACTTTGCAGCTTTTGACGGTCGAAAGAACTTTCGGCACGGAGGAATTGTCGTCCTGCTCGCTGCATCTAAACAGCCTCGAACCCGATCCCTGCCTGTTCATTCACAGGGAGGATGCCGAGCGATTGGGCCTCGAAGACGGCGATACGGTAGAGGTGACAGCCGCAGGCGGATCTTTAAGTGTAAAAGCGTGCATTACCGACAGCATGCGCACCGGTGTGCTGTTCCTGCCGCGCTTCGAGCGAATTAATTGGCAGCAGTTGGGGACCGCACCGATTGAAATCGCGCCCGGTCAGATTCGAAAGGTTTGATAGTGTGGTCTGATTCGATAGATGCGAGATCCATCCGGGCGGTGTCCGCGTCGGTTCAAAAACCGTCGACAACCCATTAACTGAAGTCGCTGATACGCCTTATGACAACCTGGATCGCCGGTATTATCGTTTTGATGATCAAGCTGGTGGTGGTGCTCGTTGTTCTGCTCCTCCTGGCCGCCTACCTGGTGTGGGTGGAACGCAAGTTTCTGGCCAGACTGCAGATCCGCTATGGTCCCAATCGGGCCGGAAAATTCGGCCTGCTTCAACCCATCGCCGATGCCGTCAAGCTGATTGCAAAGGAAGACACAGTGCCGGCCGGGGCCGACCGGATCATTTTTCTGCTGGCGCCGGCTGTGGTGGCCGGTACAGCCCTGCTCATGTTCGGAGTGGTTCCTTTCGGCGGAGATCTGACCCTCTGGGGGCAAAAAATACCCCTGGTGATATCGGACCTCAACGTGGGGCTGCTGTTCGTTTTTGCCCTGTCGTCATTAGGGGTTTACGGGGTCGCCCTGGGCGGCTGGGCTTCGAATTCCAAATACAGTCTGCTGGGCGGGATCCGCGGTGCGGCCC
>JAHEIV010000047.1 GCA_024639205.1 Deltaproteobacteria bacterium
GAAAAAACTTTAATATTTGCTGCAGCAGTTTGCGACCGCGCATCAACGCCTGGAAAGAATCGTTTGCCCGGACTTCCCGCAGCTCGGTGTGAAGTCCGATCGCACCGATCGGGCAAACCCAATCCTTGTCTTCCGCATACGGTTTGCCGATTTTCAACATGATCTTAAACTGAGATCCGTCCGGATCGATACCGACCAGATCCTTTTCTGCGATAATCTCTTTCATGGGCTGATACCTTAATCACGTTATTATAAGCATCCGGATGCTCGATGGAAGCGACCGGTTTGGAAAACGGGAAGCAAAGACCCGCCAGGCGCATGAATTCTCGCAGCAGGAACGTTTGGAAAAAAACCGGGCCAAATCTGAGACCCGAAACCGATCAGTCTTTCGCTGCCTGTTTGCGCACGATGCCAATGACGTTGGGTATCGGCGTTGCGATGGAAACCACCGAGGCGTCACTGAGACCCGATTCGACCCTTCCCACAAACTCCAACTCCTGGCCTCCGCCGTTGACAAACAGTTGGGCCTGCGGGCCTCCTTCCGTATACAGCGCCCTTTCAATTTCCAGGGGCAGCTGTTGAAGGATGTTGATCAAGTCATGGGTGCTGTACAGCGATCTGACATGAATGAATAGTACCCTTCCCAACGGGTCGACGGCGATGGCGGCGGTGCTCCACTTCTGGGGTTGAGGAGACCAGACATTTCTGCCGGTACAAGACAGCATACGAATGCTTTGAACCAGCGTGCCGTATCGGTCTCGCCAGCCGGAGAAGTCATCGCATTCTCGATCGATGATTTTCACTGCCGGGACATCAGATCTCAACCGGTCAAAAGCCAGAATGGCCATATCCTTTGAAAGCCGTGCGTTGTTGACGTGCTTGCGGGTTCGCATCAGAGAGACGCTGGTTTTATAGTCCTGCTGATACATGCTGGCATTCACCGCCGCTGTGAGCCCGTGCTGCCGACACCAATCCCTGGCGGTCAGCCCACGTCCTTTTTCGGTGGTCGAGGCATTCATCAACTGCAACTCGAAATGCTGCGGGTCGATCCGCAGTACTCGAATGATGGAATCGCCTGTATCGGAACGTTGCGGAGAAACAAATTTCCCCAGTTCCAGACCGCGCTCCAGCTGCTGCCATTGCTCGCTCGAGGTGGACTGCGCCACTGCCCACGGCAGCTCGAAGGTGACAGAGCCCATCTGAATGAGGCAAAAGAAGGGTAAAAGCACTGTTTTTATATAAAACCGCATGTCAATCTCATATTGCACTCGGGTAACGAGAGTCTTGATGATCGGCCCGAAAGAAACACATCCAAGAATATATCATAATATTAATTGGTTATCTACAGGTTCCTGGCACTGGTGCTCAAATCGGCAACCAGACGGGTGAATCGACGATATGCTATCGGGGACATTATCGTTGATCGAAAAGGAGAAAAAAGGTATAATTACCTGATATAAAATCATTTCCTGATGTTTAGGGAATCACAACCCAGACCGGGGAGCCGGCTCGGGAACGGTCGGCACCATATGAAATGGAAATACTTTCCAAAATAAAAGATACCATCGAGCAGGTTCCTTTTTTAAGTGACCATCCCTGGTTGCTTGCCATGGTCCCCGCCGGTATCATCCTGCTGTTTATCTGTCTGAGGTTGCGGAAGGGGCGCAAATCGAAGGAACAGCCGCCCGATGATCTCCTCGATGTCGAAGATCTGGTTGCCCATGAAGAACCGGAAGAACCGGTCGTCATCGATGAACACAAAATTGCCCACTTTTTTATGAAACTGTATAAGGTTCAGCTAGGGGCGCTGAAAGACGCTCCCTCCAAGATCAACCTGCTGGACGTTGAATCGAATGCCGACAGGAAGACGTTCGAGTTGCAGGTGCTGCACAACATGCAGTGGGTTGACAGGCGGATGACCGTCGGGCCGCTGGGCAGCGAGGCCACCAGTCGAAGCAAATGCTTTTATGTGATTTTCGACAACCACCTGGTGGTGAAAGTGCCGCAGAAACCGATCCGAAAATTTGAAGATTACATAAAGGCCATTGAAGCCGACCAGAAGATTGTCAAGCAGCTGGCCCCGCGGGAATGTATCGTCCCCACTGTTTCCGCTATTCTCAAGCTTATCCACCCGATTCCTACCGCTAAAGATACACCGCCGGCCGAAGCGGAGTCGAAGTATCTCCATCAACTCCGGAAATACCCGGGGTTTAACGAGCATTTGAAGATCGGCAATACCTATATACTGGTGATGGATCTTTCGAAATTTTATTTTTTAAGCAAGGTCATCGATGATTTCCATGACCTGAGCAACAAGATGAAACAGGAAATCGTGGGATATCCGGATGTCGTGTGGGAAAACCATGGGTTTGAAGGCCGCTATGCATTTGAAAACGATGAGCAGGTTGAGGCTATTCGCAACGTCTACGCCGATTTCGAAGAACAGCTCGGACGACTGTTGAAGACCACCGGGCACAACCGCACGATTGCCCGCTACACAATGCAAAAGTGGTTTTTGGAACATCTGTCAGAAGGGCAGCTGCAGCTGGATGAAAAAGATCTGACTTCCGAGCTGGTCGCTAAGATCAACGCACTGGCCCGCAAGGTTTTCAACGAAAGCAAAGATCCGATTGAAATTTACCGTCGTACGATCCGCGGCTGCATACAGTCCGTTACGGTAAGCCAGAACAAGCGCCAATTCGACTCCCTGATCACCAACATTTTGGACCTGTTGGCCTGGCTGCGGGACAAAGAGGTTGCCATCCGCGACTTGAAGCCTGACAACATGGTCCTTGCCGGAGACCAGAGCCGGTATCCGGAGTTTTTGAATTCAGTCAATGAATACACTGCCGGGCTGATCGACGTGGAAACCGCTGTTGCATACAGCGAGAACGGCGGTCGTAAAATCCAGCAGCCGATCGTCGGCGGTACACCCTCCTATGCCACCCCATCACATCTGGTCAAAAACCCAACCTTGCGTAAACTTTACGGCAAACTGGCCCGCACCTTTTACCTGCAGGACTGGTATGCCGCAGTGGGCATTATCTTCGAGGTTATCACGGGCGAGCCCCTTTTCAGACAGACCGGCAAGATGATCATCGGCATGAAAAGTGCTTTGTTCAAGCATATCGACGATGTCAATACACAAAAAGAACTATACAAAAAGGCCAGCCGGATTTTCTGGCACAGCGCCAGAAGCGAACTGCAGCAGAAGCTCAAGTTCAAAAAAGACATTCTCAACAGGGTGCAGGTTGTGGTGCCCGACGGTGCCAGGGAAATGATTCGGCAGGAGTTTGTCAGTCAGAAGCTGCTCATCGCCCAGAACATCAAACGGTTCCTGGCCGGGCAATCGGCTTTCAAAGGTGAGAAGGTATGCAACAGCCTGATTAGTGCGTCCCGGGAGAAGATCGCCCAGTTGAAGTCGAAAATGGAAAACCAGCCGAGAGAAAAAGCCGAAGCACTGAAAGTGCTGAACAGCCTGGAACGAATGAAAAGTAAAATCGAAAAACAGATGCAACGGATCAAGCTGTTCGATCAGTCTTCACTGATACTTCCTGCCGATAAGCTGCTGTGGGTTCTATTTGACGCCGTGCTGGATGCGATGCACCGCGATCAGTGGGGGGACCTGATGGCAGCCGAGGTTGTCGGGATCAAAAAGGGAACGGAATCCACGACGATCGAATCCACGGTCTAGCTCAGGTAAATATGCGGGGCCGGTCGCAGCAAACGACCATGAGAGATTTTCTCCTTCGATACGGCAAATAGGTCGCAAGCGCCGGCTCAGCAGGCGTCGGCGATATTTCGAGCCGTCTCTTCGATCACCTTCATATCACCCGGAACAAGTTCCCACTCCGTCATGGATAACGCAGGATCATCGGCTTTGCGCGGGATCAGGTGCAGGTGATAGTGCATGACAAGCTGGTTGACGGCGCGACCGTTTAGCTGGAGCATGGCGATGCCGTCGGGCTGAAGGGCTCTTTGCATTGCCCCGGCGAGGCGCCGGGAGGCCCGATGGACGGCAGTCAGGTCATCTTCACCGATCTCCCAGATGTTCTCCGCATGGCTTTTTGGAATGATCAGCGTGTGGCCGGTGTTGATCGGGTTGATGTCGGCAAAAGCCAGCACCCTTTCGTCCTCGTAAATAGTAAAGCAGGGGATTTCGCCGTCGACAATTTTGCAGAAAATGCAGTCTTCCATCTTCGTGTCCTCCGGGTTGCTCGCAGGTGTCGATCTTGACACGGGTTTCGATCTTTGAACTAATATAGGAAACCACCCGCGCGTCAAGCGCTTAATTGCAGGAGCTTGCCGATCATGGCACGATGCGCTGCATGCAACCGGACTTCGCCCCGGATTTCCGAAGCCCTCGCGATTTGCCTGAAGTGTATCCGCAGGCATCCGTCCGCGGCATTGCTGCAGGTTAAAAAAGCCCATGAACGCATCCGCACGATCGAGGGCCTGCCTGCGGATCCTCCCGCTGATCCTGAAGGGCTGCCCTGTCGGTTGTGTGTCAACCAATGCCGCATACCCGAAAATCAATCCGGTTACTGCGGTCTGAGGCAAAACCAGGCCGGGAGGCTGACCGGTGTTTCAGAGCATTACGGAAAGCTCTCCTGGTATCAGGATCCGCTGCCGACCAACTGCGTCGGTGACTGGGTCTGTGCGGGGGGTACCGGCGCCGGGTATCCGCAATTCGCCCACTGTCGCGGTTCGCAGGTTGGCCGCAGCAACCTGGCGGTGTTTTTCCTTGCCTGCTCGTTCAACTGTCTTTTCTGCCAGAACTGGCATTTTAAAAAAGAAGCACTGCGTCGGCCGGCAGTATCGCTGCAGAAACTGGCCGAAGATGTTGACAGGCGAGTGTCATGCATCTGTTATTTCGGAGGAGATCCGTCTCCGCAGTTGCCGTTTTCTTTGGAAGCATCGCGGATTGCTCGGGAAATAAAGCCGGACAGGATATTGCGGATCTGCTGGGAAACCAACGGCTCTATGGCACCGGAACTACTCGAACGAATAATGGAAACGGCTGTTGACAGTGGCGGATGCATCAAGTTCGATTTGAAAGCCTGGGATGAAACCTTGCATGTGGCACTGACCGGGGTGACCAACCGTTGGACGCTTTCCAATTTCAAACGGGCCGGAGCAGCCATTTTCCTGCGACCGGAGCCACCGCCGCTGATTGCCAGCACGTTGCTGGTTCCCGGATACATCGACACTGCCGAGGTTCGTTCCATCGCTGATTTCATCGCCTCGGTGCATCCGGATATTCCTTACAGCCTGCTGGCGTTTCATCCCGGTTACCATATGTCCGACATGCCGTTGACTTCACGGAATCAGGCCAACGCCTGTCAGGCTGCCGCCCGGGCCGCCGGTTTGACTCGCGTTCGTATCGGAAACCGGCAGTTGCTGGTGTAGCTGCGCCAATAAATCGGTGAGAACGGATACCTCCGAAGACCACTGCAACGATCCGATGGTGCAGCTGCAGCGGATCCAACTGACGCATCGAACCCGCATATGGTATCCACCGAAAGCAAAACGATACTGATAACCGGCGCGCCGGGAGTGGGCAAAACCACCTTGATCCGGCGCCTGGTGGTCGAACTTGGCGAGAGGCGCTGTGCCGGTTTCTACACGGAGGAGATTCGTAAGGACGGTGTCCGCAAGGGCTTTGAGCTCATCAGCCTGGATGGACGCAAAGCGATGCTGGCCCATGTTGACAGTAACAGCCCTTACAGGGTGGGCCGTTACGGAGTCGATGTGGTGCGTTTCGATCTGTTTCTGGAACCATTCGATTTTGCGCATACCAACGCGGAAGTAGTAATTGTCGACGAAATCGGCAAAATGGAAATCTTCTCTCAAAAATTCAACCTCCTGCTGGAAGCCGCTTTTTCCTCCAACCAGCAGCTGGTGGCGACGATTTCCGCCGGAGGTCCCCGGGCGATTCAGCGGTTTAAAAAACGAGAGGATGTCGTGCTGTTTGAAGTGACCCGCTTAAACCGCGACAGGCTGGTAAAGAAAATCGCCGCACTGGCTGCACACCGTTGATGGACTTGCCTGGAAGCGATCGTTTCCAATCCGGTATGGGTTGCTGATCGCTGAGCCGGCCGGGAATCCGCCGCATCCGGGCAAATTTATACCAGGCCGACTTTTTTAACAGCGCGTTCTATCTGTTCCACCCGCGCGGTGATGTTACCGGTCAATCCCATAGAAATTCTCAGAAGACCGGGCGAAAGGCCGATCTTGTGCTGGTCTTCCGGCGGCACCTCGGAAGAGGTGGAGGATCCCGAGCAGGACATCAGGGTGTCGTAGTATCCGAGCGAAACGGCGATCAGGCCGAAACGCTCCTCATTTTGCAGAACATCCATCAGTTCCTCGGCTTTGGGCCGGGATTGGCAGTCGATGGTCAGCATTCCTCCGTAGCCGTAACCCTGGTTGATGATACGGCTCATCAGGCGGTACTGGGGGTGGGACGGCAGCCCGGGATAGGTTACCTTCAGACCCAGTTCTTTCAATCGCGAAGCGACGATCATCGCCCGTGCGCCGTGCTCCCGCATACGAACGGCCAGATGCGGAAGCCGCTGGATAATATCGAAAGCAACCCGCGGATCCATCGTCGGCCCCAGCAGCATGATTCGGCCGGTGTGAAGGTCCATGAGTCGGTAGACAAATTCCCGATCGGCGCAGATGACCCCGGCAATTGCGTCGCTGGCGCCGTTGATGAATTTGGTCATGGAATGCACAACGACATCGGCGCCCAGCACAGCGGGCGAGGCGATAACCGGTGAAAAAGTGTTGTCTACCACCAGCTTCAGATGATGGGTATGCGCCAGCTTCGATAAGGCCGGAATGTCAGCCACCTTCAAGGTGGGGTTGCCGATGGTTTCCGTGTACAGAACCCGCGTTTTCCCGGTGATGGCGGCTTCAAAGCGCTGCGGTTCGGTTGGATCCACGAACGTGGTTTTGATGCCCATCTTGGGGAGCAATTCCCGCAGCAAGGCGTGTGTGCCGCCATATACGGTGTCGCTGGAGACGATGTGATCACCGTATTCACACAGTTGCAGCAGTGTGCAGGAGATGGCTGCCATGCCGCTTGCCGTGCAAACCGCCGCTTCGGTGCCCTCCATGGCGGCAAGATAGCGGGAAAGGACATCGAGGGTCGGATTGAAGTGACGGCTGTATAGAAAACATCCGTTCTTGTCAGGTCCGCGAAGGCCTTCGAATATTTCGGGCATGATGCACGGATCCATTACCGTAAAGGTGGACGAACGCGATATCGACGGGGTAACGCCTCCATGTTCGCCGAACTCCCGTCGAACTTCCCACATCGCCTGTTCCGGGTTGTACTTTTGCATGGCGAGCCTCCCTTTGGTTACGGATGCGAGTGTGCACCGGAGAGATGGATTAATTTGGCAAATCGCCAAAATCAAGTTGTTTTCAAGCTGTCAGGGCCGGCATCAGGGGATGAGGACAAACAGGTGAAGTTCGCGGGGACCATGAGCGCCGTGCACCATGTTCAGCTCTATATCGGCCGTTTTGCTTGGGCCGGTGATGAACGTCATACAATTGGTCAGGTGGTTCGGCCCGCTATTCGGTTCCTGTTTCAGCAGGGCGTAAAGCTCGGTGAGATCAGCGATGATCTGATCCAGGGCAATGACCGCCACATGGATGGACGGAACCAGTGAGATCGCCCTTGCCTGGTCCGGCCCGGACCTGATAACCAGCGTGGCGGTTTCCGCCAGACAATAATCTGCAGCGGTTATGCCGATGAAGGATTCGACCACCTGCGTGCGCATCTGCCCGGATATCGAAACGGCCGTCTGCGGTGTTGCTTCGGGCATATGGACCGGTATGTGATGTTCGGCCAACTCATCCGGCAGGTTTAATTCCTCGATCAACGGGTGCTGCCAGGCGACCACCGATTTGGTGTCGCCCCACTCCGGATTTTTTTCGCGCACCAGTCGGCTGACGGCAGCGGCTGCCGCAGCAGCGCCGCTCACCGGAATCACGGGTAGATTGAGGGGAGCCGCCTGTTGGATCAGTTTTTCCAGCAGCAACATCCGTTGTTCAGTGCTCCGCTCTCGGATCCGAGACAATATCGAGTTCCGGATAGTCGGATCGACGGACTCGAACAGAGCCCTGCGGCGACGATTCTCTCGGCCTGGATTTCCCAACGCAGCCCGTACGTTCGAGATGAATGCTTTCTGTCTGTTCACTCTTTTTGCATTTCTTTCCAGTGTTGCATGAATGTTTTGCGAGCCAGTGGTTTCATGTCACGGCTGCGGGTCCAGCCGGAGAATGGAAAGGGCAGGCGGTGGATCATGCCGTCCCGGGCTGTCATCAGCTGCTGGGCCTGTGCCGACAGCCACCGCAGTCCGTCATACAGACTGCGGTTTCGAATGGCTAGAGACCAGGCTGTGTATGCGCTTTTTTCAACGAGATTGCCCGGTGGCGTGTTCCACCGGCGATCACCTTCCACCAACCGGGCGCGCAGTGCCAGCAGCATGCGCGGAATATCGATGTCAACCGGGCAGGCATCCTTGCAGGCACCGCACAGGGTTTCGCCCATAAAAAGATGCTTTGCACGGTCGATGCCCACCAGCAGGGGCGTGACAACCGCTCCTACCGGTCCGGAATAAGGGTATCCGTATGAGTGCCCGCCGATTTTACCGTACACCGGGCAGACGTTCAGACAGGCCGCACATCGGATGCAACACAGCATCTCGCGGAAATCCTCATCGGCCAGAATTCGGGAACGACCATTGTCGATAATGATCAGGTAAAACGCATCCGGTCCGTCCGCATGCCCGGGTTGCCGGGGACCGCCGATATAGCTGATGTAGCCGGCCATGTGCTGAGCGGCCGCCCCCCGGGCCAAGAGCCGGAAAAGGATGTCGTGGTCTTCCAGGCGGGCGACCACCCGTTCCATGCCCATGAACGCCACGTGGACGCGGGGCAGGGTGGTGGCCATACGAATATTGCCCTCATTGGATACGGTAGTGATGTGACCGGTTTCGGCGCAGGCCAGGTTGCATCCCGAGATCCCCATATCGGCGGCCAGAAATTTTTCGCGCAGCGCCTTCCGGGCTGCCTGGGTAAGAGTCGGTGGGTCCTCGGTGTACGGGATTCCCAGCTTTTCAGCGAACAGGCGACCGACCTGCTGCCGGGTTTTATGGATGGCCGGAGCGATGATGTGAGAAGGGGATTCCCCGGCCAACTGGATGATGTACTCGCCCAGGTCGGTTTCGGTGACCTCCATTCCGGCTGCCGTCAGGGCCTCGTTGAGGCCGATTTCTTCCGTCACCATCGATTTGCCCTTCACGACGGTTCGCACTTCGTGGCGTCGGGCGATTTCCAGGCATTCGGTGACCGCGGCTGCCGCGTCTTCCGCAAAGATGACCTTACCGCCGTTTTCCCGTACGTTTTCCGCCAGGGTTTCCAGCAGAATGTCAAGGTTCTCGACCGCCTGCATCCGAATCTCGTGTGCTTTCAACCGCAGGCCGGGACCTTCGGGCAACTCCCGGTAGGCTTTTGCCGTGCCCTTGCCGAGCCGATCCTGGACATCTGCCAGTGCGCCCTGCAAGGTGCGGTCTTTTATCGCCTTGCGTGCTTCGCTCTTGTAATGTTCGGTTCTGATCTCAGCCATTTTTCAACTCGTTTTTTACGGCGACCGGATGAAAAACGATCGTTTATCCGGCGAGCAATTCGGCGATATGCAGAATTTTCACCGGCGATTTTTTTCTGTTCAGCAGCCCCTGGATGTTCATCAGGCAGCTGATGTCCACTCCCACCACCGCATTTGCTCCGGTGGCGATGATGTTGTCGACCTTGTCTTTGGCCATGGCAGTGGAGATATCGGGATACTTGATTGCGAACGATCCGCCGAATCCGCAGCACCGGTCCGAATCGTTCATTTCAACCAGCTCGGCACCGGTAACGTTGGAGATGAGCCGTCGCGGTTGCTCCTGTAATCCCAGAGCGCGCAGGGCATGGCAGGAATCGTGATAGGTGAGTTTGCCGCTGTATCGGGCGCCGAGATCGTCGATGCCGAGAACATCCACCAGGTATTGAGTCAGTTCGAAGGTTTTGCCGCTGACCGTTTCCGCTCGCCGGTGCCAATCCGGTTCGTCGCTAAGCAAGTCCGGGTAGTGATGCCGAACCGTGGTAACACAGGATCCGGAGGGGCAAACGATCACCTCTTTATGTTCGAAAATTTCAATGAATTTGCGGGCCGCGGTCCGGGCCTGTTGCCGGTATCCGGAATTATAAGCCGGCTGCCCGCAACAGGTTTGATTCGTCGGGCAATCCACCGGGATGCCGAGCTTGCGAAATATCTTGAGCATGGCAACACCGACTTCCGGATACATAACGTCTACCAGACACTGTATAAATAACGAAACCGTCTGAGTTTGTTGGCCGGGCATAAAATGCGCTTTCCAGGTGAAGTTGATTTATCACCTAAGGCGATACATAATGTCTTTCATACGGTCAAGGTTTACTTTGCGGTGGCCGCCCCGTCGTTTCCGGCGGTGCGGCAAATTCAACGGTCAGGAGGGTAGCGGTTGATAGACGTTCATGCGCACCTGAACGAAATCGAAGACGCAGCCGGAGCTGTCGAAAGGGCACGGGCGGTAGGGGTTTCTCGGATCCTGGCCGTGGGAATGGACCTCGAATCGAATCGCCGCACGCTGGCGTTGGCCGATGAGCACAGCAAAGTGGTGCTTCCCGCCCTGGGATACCATCCGTGGAACATCGATACCGAAGAGGTGACAGCCACCTTATCTCACATCGACGAGCACCTGGAGCGGTGTGTGGCGGTGGGGGAAGTCGGCCTCGATTATAAAACGAAGATAAAAAAATCCGTTCAATGGGAGGTGTTCGCCGAGGTGCTCCGACTGGCAAACCGCCACCGGAAACCGGTGATCGTTCATTCACGGTTTTCCCACCAGCGCTGTCACCGGATGGTGTCGGAGGAGGGGGTCGGCAGGGCGGTATTTCACTGGTTCAGCGGGCCGCTGGAGACACTGAAGCGCATCATCGACGACGGTTATTTCGTTTCCTGCACCCCGGCTCTGGCAACCAGTGCTGCTCATCGAAAAGCCATCCGGCATGCCCCGCTGAAAAGGATTCTGGTGGAGACCGACTGCCCGGTGTCTTATCAGGGCAGAGCCTCCGAGCCGGCCCTCCTGATCGAAACCATCCGGCAGCTCAGCCTCTTGAAGCGTGTGCCCGAAAAGCAGGTGGCGCGCGTTACAACCGCCACTGCCCGAAAACTGTTTCATATCTGATCGGCGATTCAGCCGGGTGCTCCGTGCCTCGGTTCCTTTGTTTGAAGGCCCAGCAAAGCGTCGATCATGTGAGAGTTGTTTCGGGCTTCCACAGCGGTGCCGTTCCACACATCATGCCCGGATTCTAAAACACAGACTCGATCTGCCACTTCCAGCGCCCGCTGCGTGCTCTGTTCCACCAGCAGGATGGTTAATCCGGCAATTTTCAGCTCGGCGATGGCCTCGTAGCATATGTCGATGATTTTCGGCATCAACCCCAATGACAGTTCATCGATGAGCAGCAGCTCGGGCCCGGCCATCATTGCCCGACCAATGGACAGCATTTGCTGTTCACCTCCGGACAAAGATCCGGCCAGCTGTCCCAGTCTCCCTTTCAGCCTGGGGAACAGACCCAGGACCCGATCC
>JAHEIV010000048.1 GCA_024639205.1 Deltaproteobacteria bacterium
CTTGCTCACCGGTATCAGGGAATTCGATCGGGTTCTGGGCGGTGGGATCGTCCCGGGAACACTGGTGCTGATCGGTGGTGACCCGGGCATCGGCAAGTCGACTCTCATGCTGCAGACGCTGTTCGGCCTGGCCCGCGGCGGCTTCCGCGTGCTGTATGTATCCGGTGAGGAATCCACCCGCCAGATCCGAATCCGAAGCAAAAGACTGCAGACCGTATCACCGAACATGCTGGTGGTCTCGGAGGTCGATCTGGATGCCGTCCTGGCAATGGTCAACCAGAGCCGACCGGATGTTTTGGTGATCGATTCCATCCAAACCATGTATAGCAGTGATCTGACCTCTGCCCCGGGCAGTGTGACCCAGGTCAGAGAATCCACCGTCCGTTTGATGTTGACCGCCAAAAGAACCGGCATCGCTGCCTTTTTGGTGGGCCATGTTACCAAGGAGGGTGCCATTGCCGGACCGAAGCTGCTCGAACATATGGTCGACACGGTTCTTTATTTTGAAGGAGACCGTAACCACATGTTCCGGATTTTGCGGGCGGTAAAGAATCGGTTCGGGTCAACCAACGAAATCGGTGTGTTCGAAATGAAAGACAAGGGGCTGGAGGAAGTGGCAAATCCATCGGCCGTATTTCTTTCCGAACGCCCGACCGAGGCACCCGGGTCGGCGGTTACTGCCAGCATGGAAGGCACGCGGCCGATACTGGTTGAACTTCAGGCGCTCGTAAGCAGCAGCAGTTTGGGCACATCCCGTCGAACGATCCTTGGCCTGGACGCCAACCGGGTGGCGCTGTTGGCGGCAGTGATGGAAAAAAAAGTGGGCATGCACCTGGTGGGACACGATATATTCATGAATGTGGCCGGTGGGGTAAAAATCGACGAGCCGGCAGTCGACATGGGAATAGTGGCAGCGATTGCTTCCAGCTTTCTCGACAAGCCAATCCCCGACGGTACCCTGGTTCTCGGTGAGGTGGGACTGGCAGGAGAAGTGAGAGGCATCAGTCAACTCGAAACGCGGATCAGCGAAGCCCGTAAAATGGGGTTTACCCGCTGCCTGGTGCCGGAAAACAACCGTCGGCGATTAGCGGAACCAAACGGCATGGAAATCGCCGGAATCGGCAGTATCAGCCGGGGAATCGAACACCTGTTCTAAACGCTGCGCCGCTGAAGGCAGATTGCGCTGCGCGTGATTCCACGGGCACCCCACTTGACGAAACCGCCGACACAAGGGTAAATAGTCTGCGTAAGGATGCGACAAATGGCGTCCAACCGCTGGAGCGATCATTACACTCGCCGCGCGAAACGGGAAAATTTCCCCGCACGCTCCGTCTACAAGCTGCAGGAAATGCAGCGTCGATACAAGCTGATCCGAAAAGGCGATCGGGTTCTGGATTTGGGGTGTTTCCCCGGATCCTGGCTGCTGTATGCAGCCAAGCTCACCACCGCCAGTGGTCGGGTGGTCGGGATCGACCTGAAGCCGGTGACAGAGAAACTGCCGGCACAGGTCACCGTTTTCGAGGGCGACGTAACCACCGGGACCGACGGCCTCGCAGAGCAGATCGGCGGGAACTACCATGTGGTGTTGAGCGATATGGCACCGGCCACCACCGGGCAGAAAGACGTCGATGCAGCGCGTTCGTATCGGCTCTGCCGCACAGCGCTGCAATTTGCCGACGAGTTGCTGCGGCCCGGGGGTAATTTCGCCTGTAAAATATTTCAAGGCAGCGAATTTGCCGATTTCTCGAATGCCGTGAAGAAACGTTTCAAAACCGAGCGGATTTACAAACCACGCAGCAGCCGAAAAACCAGCAAGGAAATTTACATTATCGGTATCGGAAAAATATGAGGAGGAAACTATGTCGGGACACAGCAAGTGGTCTTCCATAAAGCACAAAAAGGCTGCAACGGATGCCCGGCGGGGAAAAGTTTTTACCAAATTAATCAAAGAGATCATGGTGGCTGCACGCATGGGCGGTGGCGACCCGAATGCCAACCCGCGGCTCAGAAGCGCTATCCAGGCGGCAAAGAGCGAAAACATGCCCAAAGACAATATCGAACGGGCTATCAAAAAGGGTACCGGAGACCTGGAGGGCGTGAATTACGAAGAAAGCATCTACGAAGGATACGGCCCCGGCGGTGCGGCCGTATTGGTCGAATCGCTGACCGACAACAAAAACCGGGCAGTGGCCGACATCCGTCACATTTTTTCCAAGAACGGTGGCAGCCTCGGTGAAAACGGCTGCGTCGCCTGGATGTTCGATAAAAAAGGGTACATCCTCGTTGAAAGCAAAGCGGTGGATGAAGACACCTTGATGGAGACCGCTCTGGAGGCCGGAGCCGAGGATGTACGGGATGACGACGACAACTATGAGGTGATCACAGCGGTCGAGGATTTCGAAGCAGTTAAAAAGGCCATCGACGAAGCGCAGCTCCCAACCATGGAAGCCGAGGTTACCATGCTGCCGCAATCCAACTCCAATCTCACCGGCAAGGAAGCCGAGCAAATGCTGCGCCTGATGGAAATGCTCGATGACTGTGAAGACGTCCAGAGGGTATACACCAACGCGGATATTCCCGATGAGATCGTAAACCACATGTGATCAGGACGCGAAGGCGGTGATACCGGCAGACCGGATCGTGACAGCAATACCGCAAACATTGCACTACCGGGGATATGATCCATGATCAGCGCCGTTGTGATGGCCGGCTACAATAACAAGTGGGCGGTGAAAAGATACGCGAAGAGTGTTGCCGAGCACTATGGTGAGAAGTTTATCGAAACCGGCTACAAACCGCTGCGGGAGTTTGAAACTCTCCAGAAAGGCCGCTCGGTCAGAAAACCACTGATTCAGTTCACCCTTGAAAAACTCTTCGAAATCGAACAAATCGGCGATATCGTCATCGTCGGCCACCAGATGCTGCTGGAGCAGCGCCTTCGCAAGTTCATCCAACAGTCCGACAAACCCTGCAAGATCATCAATCAAAACACCAGAATTTCTGCTGATCTGATACGCCGCTTCCGGATCGTAGCACGCAAAGTCAAGTACAGCTCCATCGCCGGCAACATGATCAAAGGATATGCAGCCAGCGGCGCCTTTGCTGAAAAATCTCACGCGTTGTTTGTCGCCGCCGACTCGCCGCTGACGACTCGCCGGTACATAGAGTATTTTTTAGGTGCGGCCACCGGGTTCAGCTCGGAATTCGATATCATCGTTCCGGGGGTGCTGATCGAGGGCAATGCCGACAAACTCGGTCGAACCCCCCTCAAACTGATCAACGACACCGGCATGAAGCTATCGGACGAAAAAGACGCCTACGGCAGGCAGGGATACCGGCTTTCCTCTTTGATGTACGCCAATCCGCACGGATTCGACGTCAATACGGCCAACACGGCCTACAACCTGCGCAAATGCGTCAATCCCAATGTGCAACTGAAGCTCTTTAGAATCACCCGCAGTCTCGGCTATGCCAATGTGTACTCGAAATATTTTCTGAGAAGGGATCTGAGCATATCGGAAGTGGAAAACATCACTTCAGCTTTTTTCGGCGGCAGACTAAAAATCATTCCGGTGCGAGACGTTGAGTCCAGCTATGATTATGACGGAACCGATCTGGAATTTTTACGAATCGGCGAGATTTTGCGGAACCGGGAACCTGACGCCGATGAGCCGCGCCGATGGGACGGTCGATCAAAGTGAACGGCAGCGAACTGCATCTGCCGCTTGTCGAAACAGGATTTCCAGCCTGCGTTCGGCACAGTGCAATTCATCGGAAGTCCGAAACCCGGAAGTCAACTCGGCAAATATCGTTTCAAATCCGACCGGATGCCTGCCGGCGGCAGCATAGTCGACGGGCTCTCTGACATATCTGCGGTCCGTAAAAAAATAGTGACACAACCCCTTTCCGTCACCCTGCCGATACGGCCAGTCGATCTTCAAAAACATCACTTCCCGCAACACCCGGGGACCGGCAGGACTGTCGAGAACGTCACGCAGGTGCACCGGTGCTCCGAGTCTTTTCTCTATCTCCGACACCATCGATCCGAGCAGGACCGCTTCGGTGACCATCAGGCCGTATTCGTACCAGTTTGCCGCAAGGTGCTGAATGACGGTTTTGATGTCCGCTGTAAGGTCTCGATAGGAGGGACAAAAGTACTGGCGACAGGCCATACCGCCATAATGACTCAGCCCCCGGTAGTCGACGCCCATGTTGCCAGCGGCCAGCGGGTGCAGCAGGCAGCCCACCCGCTGCCGATTCTCGCCGATGAGCCCAATAAAAGGACAGTGGTGAAAATCATCCCAGGGACGGTTTTGCAGCTGACTGGACTTCACCTGCCGGCCGAAATCAACGATGGATTCTGCATTGCGGGACAGCCTTGCAAAACGTTCGCTGCGATCAGCCAGCATCTTCTGCAAACCGGTTGGAGAGCAATCCGCCGCATTGTATAGACCACAGCATGCTGCGCAGGAGACGTCTTCACTGACCTGGCAAAGATAAATACCACCGGGTACGGGGGATTCCGTAAGTTCTTGTTTCATTCAGACTCTAGTGCCGGAGCAGGTTTCACACACGCAGGGCCACACACAATGCATCGTTTTCGGGGGAATGCCCGGGCAGAAAGGAATACAGGTGCACGGCTTTCCATTGACTCGAATCGCTGATCGATCGATTGAAGCCTTCGGCGTCGACAAAGCAGACATTGTCTGCAACCAGCAGTCCGCCGGGCTGCAGCAGTCGCCGGCAGTGGAGCAGGCAGTCGGCATAACTCTTTTTATCAATGTCGAGAAAAACCATGTCACAGCCGGTTTCCATCTGATCGAGCTGCTGCAGCGCATCTCCTGTCACGATTTCCACCATCTGATCCAGCCCGGCTCTGCGCAAATTCCGGGCCGCCCTATCCGCCATCTCCGGCTGCTTCTCGATTGTCACCAGATGCCCGTGGACCGAAGCGAGTGCCCGGGCTAAAAATATGGCCGAATACCCGGTGGCGGTGCCGATCTCCAGAATTCGCTTCGCACCGCTGATCGTTGCCAGAAGGAAGAGCAACTCGCCGACCAACGGGCCCACGATGGGAATGTCTTCCTGCGCTGCCTCTTGTTCCAGTTGTGTCAGCAGCGTATCCCGGGGCTGTAATAACCGCCTGAAATAGTCTTCGGGATGTTCAATCATTTTGGACATGCGGATCTCCTCTTTACTGCCATCAGGGATCTGGTGCCAATATTTCGTACTCGGTGGTGATCTGTGCGACACCTCGAATGGTGGCGGCCACCGAGCAGTATTTCTGCTCCGACAACTCGATCGCTTGTTCCACAGCCTTTTCCGTCAGGTCTTTGCCGCGAAGTCGATACGTTAGATGGATTTTCTGAAACGGAAACGGGGCTTCGTCAGCGTACTCGCCATCGGCAATGATTTCGAGCATGCTCACCGGCTTGCGTTTTTTTTCCAAAATTTCAACCACATCGTATGCCGTGCAGGCAGACAAAGAGAGCAGCAGCAATTGCGATGGCCGTATCCCGCTGGGGTCGTCCTCGCCGGAAATCACCACGGCATGCCGGTTAGAATCCATCCCTACGAACTGCTTTTCCGAAACCCATCGTACGGTCGTTGTCGGCATCGTTTATCTCCTTTTTCTTTGTACAGCGCTTGGCGGTTTCGGCGGTCGAACTGCCTGTTTATTTGCACACGCGATAGCGAACCAGGATCTCGTCCGGTCCCAGCTTCTCGAACTCGAGTAGTTGCAGATCCATGGACATCTCGCCGGCAAACAGCGTAAGACCGGTACCAAAGATCTTGGGCGAGTAAGTGACATGGATCTCGTCGATGAGCCCTTGCCTGGCAAAAAGCGTATTGATGGTAGCCCCCCCGGCTAAAATCACTTCATGAAAACCGTCGTCCTCCAGGTCGATTAGCAGAGCATTCGGTTCACGGTCCGTGTAGACGAGTTCCCGGTGAGAAGATTGGCGCTGCTTGTTGCGGGTAAGGACAATGTTTTTCCGCCCCGGCAATGGCTTTCCGATAGCATCATAGGTTCTGGAGCCCATTATCAGCGCACCGGCTTTCTGGGTAACCTGCTTGAACATGGCTTTGTCCTGCCTGCTGGTCCAGTCGGGAAAATGATTCTGGTCTCTTGCAATCATACCGTCTGCGGTCAACGCCATCAAAAGCACCACTTTCATATGGCTCTCCTCTGTCTGAAAATCTCGTTGCCCCCAAACAAGGTCCGGCGGACCTGATATCGGATACTCGCTGCAGCATCACCGCAGAGTAAACGGGAACGTTATTGGTTGAAAGTTTATTTTTTCAGATTGAACACGAGCTTCCACTGGGACAGGCCCTTGCGCACCAGGACTTCATCCTGTTCGATTCGAGTGACCGAAAACTCTCCGATGGAGCCTCCTTCACGGACAATGCTGCCGTTGATCACCGCAATACGGTTCGACGGGCTGGTAGACCACGAGACGGCCTGCAGTTCCAATCCGGACTCAAGGACAGGCACGTCTGCGCCGGTTTGCGTCTCGGCTGGATTGGCAGGGGGTGACAGCGCTGCCCTCCGCTGTTGGTCGCCTTTTTTGGTTCTAACCGGCACAGCAGAGGCAGTTCGGGTTTTGTTGCCGCCCGCAAGAACCCGCCGGCGCCGTGCGCCCGCAATGTCTTGTCCGGTCGGACGCCGAACTGTCGGCGGCGGTTTTCTCACGGAGTCGGTTGGCAGTTGTTTTTCGGCAGCGGACTGCAAAGATGGGCTTGGCAGCTGGGCCGATGGGCCGGGCGATTCACCGGGCGATCGCATGTAGATGAGAAACCAGGCGGCGGCGGTAAGCACAACAACTGTCAGCGCCCCCCACAATACCGGTGCGAACCTTCCCGAGTTTATTTCCCACCGGCGAAGGGTTTTCTTGACGCCGGGTGTGCGCGGCCAGGAAGCTTTACCGCCGGTTCTCCGAGGGTATTCGTCTTCCAGTTTCTTTAGCGCTTTGAGAATGGAACTCAATTCAGCGGTTTCCTATCCATTTCCGGCCCCGACAACCGCGATGTCATCCCTCCAACGGGTTTGCATGCGACCGGGCTGTGGGTACTGGAGAGTAATTGGCGTGCGTTTGTGTTTCTATTGTTTTTTTGTGATGCGAGGGCCGCTCATAGACTCCTTTTCATTAAATAAAGCTATCTTGGTCAGCGGCCCGACGACCCCGTCGGTTTTCAGACCGTATTTTTCCTGTATTTGTTTGATGGCCTGCTCGGTTTCCCAGTCATAGTGGGGGCTGATGATGATTTGGTCGTAACCGATTTCCTTTAAATACATTTTCAGCATGATGATCGACTCATGCGGAACCTTGCGGGGAATAACGCCATTGAAGGGTAAAAAATTCTTCCAGGGGATGTAAACATTTCCGGTACAATAGGGCTGTACGGCATCGATTGCTGCTTCGATCAGTTGATTCGCCCTTGCCCGGCTGAGCGACACATCGGCGGTGTTTATCCCGCGGATGACCAAAAATCCGGGTCCGGCATACTCCGGCAGACGAATTTCCAGGATTGCGGGCAGATTGAGCCTGCGGATCAGATCAAAATCGCAACCGACCCGCACGACCGATAGCCCATTCCGGCGGGCCGCCCGGCGGAAGAAAGCAAAGTCGTTTGTCATTGCGTCCAGCTGCGGTGGAATTTGCGGTTTTTCACCCCAGAGTTCCAAAACGTGCGTCAACGCCAAATGGCGGGCCTTGCGAACATCCATGTCCTGCAAAAACCCCAGCAATTCTTCCGGACCGGCAACAGCGTTTTCCAGTGGCGCTGCAACGCCCTGGTCGGCACCTGTTTTTGGGGCGACGTGCGCAATTGCCTTGGTATTAACCGAATTGTCGCGCGGCGCTTCTCCGGCAATTTTCCCGATAAGAATATTCGGGTTCAGCGATGTGCCTTTGAGGCTCAACGCAAGCAGCAACAGCAAAAGCATACAGGCGGCAGCAGACAGGTAAACGGGGGGTGGCAGGGCCCGAATGCCGGTGCGCCGGGCAGCGGCTCTACCGGCCAGCTCCCGCAAGGCCGCCCGGGTAATCCGGCCGGTGATCTTTTTCTGGTTGCGCCCAAAAGCCGTCAATAAAGCCCGATCACATGCAATATTGATCAGGCGGGGAATCCCGCCGGAATACCGAAAAATTTTTCGGTGAGCCGCTGCAGTGAACTGGACCTCGGATCGGGTGGACGCAACGTGAATGCGATGCTCGATATACTCGCGCACTTCCATGCTGGTTAATGGAGACAGGTGGCAGCTGAGCGTAATTCTCTGGCTAAGTTGCCGCAGCTCGTAAGCGTCCAACGCCTCACCGAGTTCCGGCTGGCCGACCAGAATGATCTGCAGCAGTTTGGATTTGCTGGTTTCCAGGTTGGACAAGAGCCTCAATTGTTCCATCACGTTGCGTGGAAGGTTCTGAGCCTCGTCGACGAGCAAAATAACCTTTTTCCCCTCCACCCTTTTTTGTATCAGGTATTCGTTGAGCGTATCGATCAGGTCTTTGCTGTCGTTTGCGTCAGAAGCGATTGAGAATTCCGCGTTGATGGTTTTCAACAGTTGGCGCGGGCTGAGTCGGGGGTTGAATATGTATGCGGCCTCGGTTTGCTCGTCGAGATTTTCGAGAAAAACACGGCACATCATGGTCTTGCCGGTTCCCACCTCGCCGGTGATCTCTACAAAGCCGTCCCCCTGGGACAAGGCATAGGTGAGATGAGCCATCGCTTCTTCGTGGCTCTTGCTCAGATAGTAATACTCGGGATCGGGTACGAGTTTAAAGGGCCTTTCCCGAAATGCGAAAAACTTTTTGTACATCGGTGTTCCTGGTGTCGCGTTTTGTTAACGAATTTGGACCACGCCGGAGGATACTCTGTAACTGTTCATTTTAACAGAAAAAATATCCATTATAAATATCTTTATCGATTTGGTGGCCCGCCGGGTTGCGGGCAGCGGAAATTAGAACAGTTCGAGCTGATCCATCTGGCCACTGTCAAAATGATTGATAAACAGCTCCACCTGCTTTTTCAGTCCTTCAACACTCTCCCTGTTCGTCAGTTTCCAGGTGTACAGGTCCCGATGCAACTGTCGACTGTCCTCGGTCAATGCCTCGACAACCTGCACCTTGGCCGGTTCCCAGATCAGATGGGCCTCTTCCAACGGCAGCCCGATTTTATTGAAATACCAGCTGCAGCTTCTCTCCCACCAGACGGATTTGACAGACTCGTTGGTACGTGCTCCTTCAAAGTAAAACATCGCCCATTCGAGCTGTTTCAGGGGTATATGCAGGTCTCGCGCTACATCTTTCAGCACGCGCCTCCCCTGGGGGGTGTGCATGTCAAGCGCCACCCAGTAGGGAAACGCAAGGCTCAGCTGCGAGGAGGCCTGGACGGTGGGAATGTCACCGGAGACAGCCAGATAGGCTGCCGCCTGTATGACCGCTCTATCCCTGGGCAAACCCGACTGGCGGAACCGGCGGGCATTATCCACGAGCAACTTCCCTCGGCTGACGCTTGTACCCTGCACGGCCCAGTGCCAAAACTCATCCGGGCGGCGGACCGCATTGGACACAATCCGGATGTGGCGATCCTCCGGAGCCCCCGTGAGAACCGAGCTGTCCCCCTCGCTGAGTGCATAAGCCAGAAATCCAAGACCGGTGGCATCTTTGGATTTCACCGAACGGGCCACCTTTACCAGGGCGGCCACTTTACTGTGAAACTTGCGGTTGAACACCAAATCCGTGCCCAGCGGCCAGCATTCTTCAAAAGCAATGATCGCCGTTCGGTTTCGAAACCAGTTTTTTTCTTTACGACTCAGGCTCTCTAAAATGGCGCTGGCGGTAAAAACCAGATCCGTGTTCCCTCGTCGCACGGCTTTCTGCAGCAGCGACCGAAACCGGGCATCAATGTCCCAGCGACGTTTGTCGATAATTAGCATTTCCCCGGAAAGACTCTGAGAAGTCAGTCGCACGCTTTGCAGGCTCGGCCTGAACCGGATCAGGCGTTTGGTTACCGCTCGGCACGGATTGTGACGCACTGCAAACTGAAAGGTTTTCCCCGGCAAGGCGGTCTGACGCGTCGATTCATTTCGGTTCAAAAAAGTCTTGAAGGTTGATGACCTTGTCGTCTTTTTTTACGGTGGCTTTCAGACCGGCCAGAGAAACTTTGCGTTTTTCTTGTTGCAGTTCCTCAATCGCGCGCTGCAGTTCGGGCTTGCGCTTGATCATCTGCTCGATCTGACCGCTCAGCTTGTCCCAACGCTCTTCGAGATCACCCGGGTCCAGGGAAAATCCGCCGACGGTCTTTAAAACGCCGCACAACCCTGCAAGCAGACCATAGTGGGAGGTGCCCTGCAGATAGTATGGACAATGACACCAGATGCTGGCACAATCGAAGCCCACTTTGGGCCCCTCCAACTGAAGCAGCGAGTGAACTGCGCTGGGTCCCTGATAGCTGATCCGATTCACGTTACCTGATTCGAGTCGAGCGAAGAGTTTTTCGCAAGAGGCCATTCCGGAGATGTGACGATCCGAATGCATCACGTTGTCATACATGCTGCCCAGGGTGATCAACATTCGACTGCCCATCCGGCGTCCCAGCGAAAACAGCTCGCTGGCAAATCGATTCCACCGCAACGTCGGTTCATCCGCCTTCAAAATGACCAGATCCGGCTCATCCGCTCCGCTGCTGACATAAAAGAAAGTGCCTCCCGGAGGATGAAGGGACATCAATCGACCTTCTTCAATATGAACAATCGGCCGGGATTGATCGAATCGGTAAAAAACATCCGGGTTGATCCGGGCAAACGGCTTAGCCCCCAACTTCTCCACCAGATAGTCCACCATGTCTGTGGCCACGTTCAATGCATTGCCCCAACCGAAAAATCCTGCGATAAAAACAGGCTGCTGTAAGGCCGGCATATCTTCCAGTTGTATATCTGGTGCGGTCATACGGTCAGTTTTGCAGCAAAACCGGGCATTGTCAAGCTGGCGGCAGTCAGGCTGCGCGCCTGTTGAAAAACGCTGTGCCAGGCTCGTTCGCAAGTCAAACACCACCACAACCCGCAATCCTGCGGGAACCTTCCCGGCAACCCCAGCTTGTCTATCACCAGCGACAGCTCATCGTTTGATCCTTGACACATCGGCGCCGCATTTGCTACCTCAAAAAATGCCCGGCTGTGACGGCCGGCGCTCTGTTTTCCCTCCGGGCACCGGCCACAGGCTGTTGATTCGGCTTTCGTGCACATCAGCGTGACCTCAGCAAACCATCAAGCATCCGGTAACTGCCGCGGGAACCTGAAAGGGATCTCCACAAGGTTGCCGGCCTTCATATATTGCAACCGGCAACAAACCTTTCATTTGCATGCCCTGTGATGACGGTTTACCGCTGGCGGTCGCCAATACCATCGGGACGCCGACAGCGCGCTTTCCTGCGCTCTGCATCCCGGCATCAAGGGCCACGGCATGCACCAGACAGAAGGGAGCTGGCGTTGACCCGACAGAAGAAGGCTAAGGATCTGAAGGCCTACCTGGAAATTCCCGCCGCACGGCAGGATCGGCTGCGAATTGTGGAGAGTGCTCTCAAAGAAAGTGAAGCCAAATACCATCGGGTGATTGAAAACATCGACGACGGTTACTACGAGGTCGATCTGGCCGGCAACTTC
>JAHEIV010000049.1 GCA_024639205.1 Deltaproteobacteria bacterium
GGCTTTGACCTGGTCGACCTTTACCCGGGAAGATTTCATCCGAAAGTCCAGGGTTTCGTCTCCCAGGGCCACCAGGCCGCCGCCGCCGCCGCAGCACCAGTTGTAACGGATGTCGTCGGTCATCTCCCTAAAGTCGTCGGTCAGGTGGCCGATGATGTAGCGGGCTTCTTCGAAGACGCCGGCATTGCGGGCGATCTGGCAGGGGTCGTGATAGGTGATCGGGCCCGGGTGCTTGGACTTGTCCAGCCGGATGCGCCCCTCTTTCAAATAGCGGGCATGCGCCTCGGTGATGGAGGTGACTTTAAACGGCTGGGCACCGGACAGATACTTCATTACGCGATAGGCGGTCCCGCATTCGCAGACACAGACTTCTTTCACTTTCAGCCGTTTGGCCTCACTGACGATCCGGTCCAGAATCAGTTTGGTCTTGGAGGGATCGCCGACAAAGGCTCCGAAGTTGACCGCTTCGAAAAAACTCAAGGTCCATTTCTCTCCGGCGGCATTGAACACGGCCGCTGCCGGGATGATGGAATGGGCGCCGGCCAGGGCCACGTAAAGCAGATCGGCTCCTTCCACGTCCACCGGTATGGCCGCCTTTCCGGCTTCGGTTTGCCATTTTTCGACCACCGCGGATTCCAGCCGCTTGATGCCGGTTAGAAACCCCTCTTTAAACATCTCCATGGACTTGCCCTTTTCGATGGAGGTGTCGGCCAGCAAGGTGAGGATCTCCGGTTCGGCGCCTTGTCCGATCAGCAGCAACTTGGCGATGGACATCAACATCTGGGTGTCGATGCCAAAGGGGCAGTAGACCATGCAGCGCCGGCAGCCGGTGCAGGAATAGGCTGCTTCGTAGAGCTCTTCGACGGTGGCGTCGGTCAGCTCCCGCGCCTCTCCCAGCGACGGCCACAGGTGGCCGCGCGCCTTGAAGTATTTTTTGTACAGGCGGCGGATCAATTCGTGCCGGTAGGCGGATATGTATTTGGTCTGGCCGGTGGACGCATAGACATGGCAGGCTTCCGTGCACACGCCGCAACGGGTGCAGGTCTCCAGATAGTATTTCATCGCGCGGTTGAATTTGCTTTGAAAAAGCTGGAGCAGATCATCGCGGGTTTTTTCGTCCATGTTACCCTCTTCTCAACTTGTTCATCGGTAAAGAAAAAATGGCGTGCATCAGCTGGCTGAAGGGAAAGAACATCAGAAAAAGATTGGCAAAAAACACATGCAGTATCAGCATGAAGGAGTGGCCGGAAAAGGTAGTGCTGTATGGCAGCTCCGGTTTTAACATTACCAGGCTCAGCATGTAGGTGCGGTAGTCTGTCACCTCCATTTCCCCGTAATCGTACCAGCTGCGGGCCCAGTCCATCTCGCTTCCGAATATCACCACCAGAAACAGCAGGATCAGCAGGTAATAGTCCTCGGGTACCGACAAGTCCTTGACCGGTGTCACGAAGCGGCGAAAAAGGAAATAGAGCAGGCAGACGGCCAGAATCAGCCCCACAAAGCCGTTTCCCAGGAAAATTTCATGGGGAATGACCTGAAACACCGCAAAGTCGGCCAGCAGCTCTAAATGTCCGATCAGCAGCAGCAGCAGGCAGATGTGGAAAGCCATCAGAAACACCCACAACACCGGTTTGTGCCGGCGAACCGTGGGGAAAAGAAACGTGTCGGTTAGTGTCCAGAGCCACCCTGGTTTTTTGACCGGGTGAATCTCAAGAGGGGTCGGGTTGGGGGGCTCCCGAAAGATTTTCGCAATCCGCACGATGGAACCGACAATGAAAACGGCAAACGCCAGGTAAACCATCGGCACCAGAATGATGTAATAAACCGTTTGCACGAAGCGCCTCCCTTGCTGGTTACAGCGGCAGCGCAGGGACTGCCGGGTCGACTATCCCCTGCGCTGCCAAACACATGATGGTGCTGTAGATGAATCTCATGACCATTTTTCAATGATGTAAAAAACGACATGAAATTCTGCGGCCCTACACGACGCGTTCGATGTAGAATTTGATAACGTCGCCGTCCTGGTCGGTTTTCACGATCTTGTTGCCGCTCGTGTTGGCCCAGGCCGGAAAGTCCGTCAAGGCGCCGGGATCGGTGGTGTGGGCTTCGATCACCTCGCCGACCTGAACCTCCTTGATACCCTTGCTGACCTTGACTACCGGCATCGGGCAGGCCAGGCCCTTCAAATCAAATACTTTGGTTACGTTGATTCCATCTGCCATTTTTCGTTCCTCCTGCTTGGTGCTATTGCGTCTGCAACACAGCGCGTTGTTATTTCAGTTGCGGTTCATCCCCGACGGCATGTCATGGATGAATGGGTATGCTAAATGAACAGCTGGATGCGGCTGTTGTGGGCTTCGGCCAGAAACTTGGCCACACCGCAAAACTCCAGTCCATCATATTGGATCATCTCTTCGCGTTTGAATCCCATCAGATCCATAGACATCTCGCAGACATAAATCTTTACGCCCAGCTCCTCGGCCAGTGCGAGCATTTCCTCTAAGGAAGCCACATTTTTTTTCTTCATCAGCGACTTCATCATCGTGGTGCCCATGCCGCCCATATTCATCTTTGACAGCTTGACGTCACCGGTTCCCTTGGGCAGCATGGTTCCGAACATTTTGCCCATCATGTCCTTGCCGCCGACGCTCTTTTTTTTGTCTCGGAGAACCGGCGTTCCCCAGAAAGTGAAAAACATCACGCACTCCATGCCCATGGCCACCGATCCGGTGGCGATGACAAAAGAAGCCAGTACCTTGTCCAGATCGCCCGAAAAAACGATCATCGAGACCTTTGGCTCGGTGGCTTTTTTGTCCAGCACGTCGATGCGGCTTTGAAGCGTCGCCAGTTGCTTTTCGACCGCTTCCATGGTCAGTTCGGTGCTGCTCTCGGCAGCCGGGGTTTCTTTGAGGTTTTCTGCAGTGTTGTTCATGGTTCCCTCCATTGATTCATGGCGTTAATGAAAATTTACTATTAATATAGATTAGTTGGATATTATTCTATCTTATTTAATATACAGCGTGAACTTATAAGGAAAATTTTTTGGATCAGATCCCTGTTCGATATGGTACGAAAGCATTCATTATTGGCCGGATCACACCATCAATTCCTTTACCGCCTCCATGGACGATTTGAGCATGTCCAGGTTCATCAGCAGGGAATTGCGCTGCTCGGCCGGCATCTGCAGCAGCACCTGCTCATGAACGTCATCGAGAAAAAGGTTAATTTCCAGCATTTTGCTCTGACCCTGGGGGGTCAGGCTCAGCAGGCTGATGCGCGAGTCCTCCGGGTCCTTGATGCGCTGCACGAGCCCCTTTTTGATCAGCCCGTCGATGATTTTCGTGATGCGGCTTTTCACCACGTTCATCTTGTGGGCGATCCCCTTGGGTGTCAGGTAGCGCTCTTCGCCGAACAGCATCAGGCAGCGCAGTTCGGCATCCGGCATGTCGAACCGTTCACACTGATACTGCATGCGCTCCTGGCAGCATTGAAACAGACGGGTGATCAGGCCCTGAAACTGCTGCAGCTGAAAGGGGGTCACACCGGGTATTCGGTTCCCATCTAAATTATTCATAGTGTGAACTATATAGGAGCACGGCATGGAAATGTCAAGCGTTTTTTTCATTTATGTTGCCCGCCGGGAAACTGCGGGCAACATAAATGAAAATGGTTTTTGGGAGCGGGCCTGTCGGGTAAAGTGGGGCGGGATTACCTAAAAGGAAAAACCGAGTTCGCCAAATGGGCCGCTGAAGTCGGCATCCAGGATGACGTCTTCTTCATCGATGTCATATTTGTCGTAGCGGTAGCCACCGGCGATAAACAGAGGTCCCACGGCATTCCAGCGCAGCCGCCCGATCAGGCTGTAACCTTTGTTGCCGCTGATGGAAATTCCACGTCCTTCCGCCTCGATGGCGAAGGCCTCAATAGGACGGATCTGGACGGCCAGAAACACCATGGGGACGGGCACGGTGGCACTCTCGGTTTCGCTCACGCCGGTGCCGGATGTTTCCGTGGCAGTGACTTCCAGATCGAAGATGCGAACGTTTAGGCCGATGTCGATGTTCAGGGTGTCAAAGGTGGCCTTTTCCAGCAAGGGGATACCGTAGTAAAGCGCCACGTCGAGATGGTTCAGGGTTAACTTTGAATAGAAAGAGCCGGTGAAAGTTGTGCCACTCCAGGTAAAGGATTTGTTGCCGTTGCCCTCGAATTCCATGGGCGTGCCCATCACGTAGATGTTCGGAATGAAAAGGGGCATGTCGATGTCGATCCATCCGAAAAAACGCGTTTCATCCTGGTAATTCAGATCGGATTCAAGATCCAGGATGTCGCTGGCACTCAGCGGTTCATAACCCAACTTGCCCGAAGGCGACTGCTTCCAGGCCCCTGCGGCGAATTCCACACCGAAAGAGTATCCGGTGCCGGCGGTGGTGATGACGATTAGCAACGCCAGGGTAGCGAGAGTGATCCGTCTCTTCATGGCCTCCTCCTTGTGCGATGTTGTCGATTGACCGTTAACCTGTCGGTTACTATACAAAAATCGGTCGCAAAGTGCAAATGCCGGATGTGGACCGGCAGCCGGTCACAGGCTGCATACCGCGGTGCACAGGGGGATGCAGCCGGACAGACCCAAGGAGAATTAACTTGCGGTTTTAACCAGTTGACGTTAATAGGAATTCAGGACTGTCGATCAGCAATGTTGGTGACTCAGACGAGCAGAGGCCGCAGCGTTGAAAAAAATCGGAATTGTGGTAAAAGCCGACCCTCAAGTGAGCCGGAAAGCAGACGATCTGGAGCGATGGCTGCAGGCCCGGGGGGTGGAGACGCTCCGCAAGGAAAGTGCGCCGCCTCAGCGAGGGATGCTGAGCGGGGATAGCCCCGCGCCGGCGAATCTTTTCTGCATTCTGGTATTGGGCGGAGACGGTACGTTTTTGAGCGCCGTGCGCTGGATCGGGGACCAGAAAATTCCGATTCTGGGGGTCAAATTCGGTGCGGTCGGATTTTTGGCTGAAACAGCCGAGGATCGGCTGTATGAAGTGCTCGAATCGATACTGCAAGAAACCTTTCACACCCAGTCCAGAATGCGGTTGCTGGTGCAGGTGATGCGACAGGAACGGCCACGGGCGACCGAGACCGTGCTGAATGACGTGGTGATTAACAAGGGAGCATTGGCCCGTCTGGCAAGCATCGACACCTCCATCGACGGGCGCTATCTGACCACTTATCGGGCCGACGGACTGATCGTGGCCACGCCCACCGGATCCACCGCTTACTCTCTGGCGGCCGGCGGCCCGGTGCTGCACCCCGCTGTACCGGCGATTGTCATGACGCCGATCTGCCCGTTTACCCTGACCAACCGTCCCTTGATCATACCGGATGCCTCCACCATTACGATCAATCTCGAAAAAGGTTCTGCCGACATCATGCTTACCTTTGATGGTCAGCAGGGACTGGAAATAGACGATACAGACACGATCATCATCCAAAAGGGCCCGCATCCGATCGACATGATATCGGAGCCGAACCAGCACTACTACGATGTTTTAAAGGCCAAATTGCGCTGGAGCGGTGGCAAGGTCTAAAGACGCAGTTTGGCGACCAAGACAACGTCAAAAAGAATGGAAGGTCTTCAGGCATATGGATAAGCACCGGTTACGGTTCCCCGGCCGACAGTCGATTCGCTCTGTAAGGGCGTACCTGCCGGTCGCTGTGGTCTTGGCATTGCTATGCGTATCCGTATCCGGGATCGAGGCAGCAGAGTACGTCATTCAACTGCCAAACGGCAAGATCAACTGGTCCACCGGGGAAATTTTCGCCAGCGGATCCGGATCGCCGGTTGATAAGAATGCGCCGAATGCAACCGATGCCGAGGCAGCCGTCTATTCCATCGCCATGCTCAATGCCGGGCAGAACCTTTTTGACATCGTTCAGCAGGTTCGCATCAATTCCCAGCTTCGGATTAAAAACCTGGTCGACCAGGACTCCCACCTGATCGTCAAGGCTCGCGAAATGGTATACGCTTCCCCGGAGGTTGAAACCCTGAGGCGTCTGGATGGGAACGGAATGCTGACCGTTTTTCTGCAGTTCCAGCTCCATGGAGGGTTTGCCCAGCTGATTTTACCGCGGGAGATCATCCATGTCGACTCGATTACCAAAGTAATGCCAGGCAAGAACGCGCCGGCTGAAACCTCCGATCCGTATGCTTACACGGGGCTGGTGGTCGATGCGAGAAACACCGGCATGCAGCCGGCCATGGTCCCCAGAATTCTGGATGAGAATACCCGCGAGGTATACGGGGCGGCATTTGCCAGTCGCGAATATGCCGTGCAGAGAGGGATGAGCGGCTACGAGACCGATTTTGATGCCGCCGCTAAAAACCCGCGGGTCGGAGATGCCCCGTTGATCGCCAAGGGCTTGCGGACAGAAGGGCTGGGTCAGAGCGACATCGTTATCACCAATGCGGACGCCGCCAGGATCCGCAAATCCTCCGAGCACCTGCTGTTTTTACGCGAATGTCGAGTTGTGATTGTAATCGATATGCCGAAATAGGTGCCTGAACGACGGTTCCGGCAGCCTGCATGGGAAGGGCTGGACCGTTCTCATGCAGGCTGCCGGCTTTTATCCAAGGGTTAGATGGGGGTCTTTTCTTTGGGCGAGGCCGCACACGGGTTTACGGTGAGGCGCATTCACGCAACGCCGCAGCCGAAAGCCCGCGGAGAACAGCGTCCAGCAGAAAATGATCATTTATGGCTGGAGATGATTTAGGTGCCCATCTCCCAGGATGCCAGGTATTTTGCCTGTTCTGCCGTCAGCCGATCGATCCTCACGTCCATCGCCGCCAGCTTTTCACGGGCAATCTGTTTGTCGATTTTTTCCGGTACCGGATGCACCGTGTTGGCCAAGGTTGATTTTTTGCGGACCATGAATTCCAGGCACAAGGCCTGGTTTGCAAAACTCATATCCATGACGCTGGCCGGGTGCCCCTCGGCCGCGGCCAGGTTGATCAGCCGGCCCTCACCGAGAACATTGACGCGGCGGCCGTTCTTTAAAGTGTATTCTTCCACGAAGGGGCGAATCAGGCGACGAGCCGTGGAGATTTTCTTCAGGCCTTCCAGGTCCAGCTCCACATTGAAATGACCCGAATTGGACACGATGGCGCCGTCTTTCATCTGCTGAAAGTGCTCTTTGCGAATAACGTTGATATCTCCTGTAAGTGTGCAGAAAAAGTCTCCGATCTTTACTGCCTTGCCAATCGGCATCACTGCGAAACCGTCCATCACCGCTTCGAGAGCACGCAGGGGATCGACCTCCGTGACGATAACCGCAGCACCCATCCCGCGAGCACGCATGGCCACACCCCTGCCGCACCACCCATAACCGCAGACGACAAAGTTACTTCCGGCCAGCAAACGGTTGGTGGCCCGGACGATACCGTCGATGGTACTCTGCCCGGTTCCGTAGCGGTTGTCGAAAAAATGTTTGGTCTGAGCGTCGTTGACGGCAATGATGGGGTAGCGCAGAACGCCGCCGGCTGCCATGCTTTTCAAACGAATCACCCCGGTGGTCGTCTCTTCCGTGCCACCCGTCAGGCCGGCAATTAAATCGCTGCGGTCCGAGTGCAGTGTCGAAACGAGGTCGGCACCATCATCCATTGTATAGTGCGGTTTGGTGTCAAGCGCCGCATGAATATGTTTGTAGTAAGTCCGATTGTTTTCCCCTTTTATGGCAAACACGGGAATTCGATCGTGTTTCACCAGGGAAGCGGCCACATCGTCCTGGGTGCTCAACGGGTTGGATGCACACAATACCACTCTGGCGCCGCCTGCTTTCAGGGTTTGCATCAGTGAGGCCGTTTCAGTGGTAACGTGAAGGCACGCCGCAACGCGAGCACCCTTGAGCGGTTTTTCTTTTCCGAACCGCTTCTGTATGCGATTCAGCACCGACATGTTCTGGTTGGCCCATTCGATGCGCAGTTTGCCTTCCTTGGCGAGTTTCAGATCTTTTACATCGTAGTCCATTTTTTCTCTGTCTCCTTGCTTCGGTTAGATTCCGGCCAGCTCGCGCATTTTATCCGCCATGTTGGTTTGCTCCCAGGAAAATTCGGGTTCGGTGCGACCGAAGTGTCCATAGACCGATGTTTTACGATAAATGGGTCGCAGCAGATCGAGATAATCGATGATGGCAGCCGGCCGCAGGTCAAAACACTCTCTGATGATTTCCTTGATACGCTCCTTGGAGACCTTGCCGGTTCCTATCGTATCGACCATCAATGAGACCGGCTGAGACACACCGATGGCATAGGCGATCTGGACCTCGCATTTGTCGGCCAGACCGGCTGCCACGATATTTTTAGCGATGTGGCGAGCCATGTAGGAGCCGCTGCGATCGACTTTCGAGGGGTCCTTGCCGGAGAAACAGCCACCGCCATGACTGCCTTGGCCGCCGTAAGTGTCGACGATGATCTTACGGCCGGTCAGCCCGCAGTCTCCCATGGGGCCGCCGGTAACAAACCGCCCGGTGGCGTTGACGTAGTAACGGGTCTCGTTGTCGAGCATGTCCGCCGGCAGCACTTTTTTGATCACGGTTTTGATGATGGCTTCCCGCAGATCTTCCGGTTCGACTTCCGGCTTGTGCTGGGCGGCCACCACGACCGCATCGATGCGCTTGGGTGTGCCGTTTTCATACTCCACCGTAACCTGGGATTTGCCGTCCGGTCTGAGAAAGTCGAGCGAACCGTTTTTGCGTGTCTCTCCCAGCTGCCGGCAGATCTTGTGAGCGAACATAATCGGCATCGGCATCAGCTCAGGGGTCTCGTTACAGGCGTAGCCGAACATCAACCCCTGGTCGCCGGCCCCTTGCTCCTTGTATAGACCGTTGCCCTTGTCAACGCCCATTGCGATGTCGAGGCTCTGGTGGTCGATGCTGGTAATCACGCTGCAGGTCTGCCAGTCAAAGCCCATCAGGGACGAATGGTAGCCGATGTCTTTGATGGTGTCGCGAACGATCTGCGGCATTTCTACATAACAACTGGTGGTGATCTCCCCGGCAATAAAAGCCAGACCGGTGGTGACCAGCGTTTCACAGGCCACACGGCAGTTTTTGTCTTCCGCCATGATGGCATCCAGAATGGAATCGGATATCTGGTCAGCCACCTTGTCCGGGTGGCCTTCGGTTACCGACTCGGATGTAAAAAAGAATTGCTCGTTGCTCATCTGAGATCTCCTTTGGTTGTCCTTGCTCGGCCGGCGATCCGACAGCTGTGGTTCGGCCTATCGGCCCGGTTCGAGAATGCTGTTGTCGATCAGCCGAACGGTACCGACTGTGACAGCCAGAGCCATCAACACAGGCCGGTCGATGGTTTCCACCTTATCTAATGTTTGCATGTCGCAGATCGACAGGTAATCGATTTCGTTTTCCGGGTATGCGCAAATGATCTTTTGCGCCTCGGATATAATTTGGGCTGAATCGCTGATGCCGCTTTGAACAAGTTCCCGGGCTTTGCAAACGGAACGATACAGCGACAGCGCCGCCGGACGCTGCTGCGGCGTTAAATAATTGTTGCGAGAACTCATCGCAAGACCGTCCGGCTCCCTGAAAAGCGGACTGCCGATGATCTCGACGTCAAGGTTCAAATCCTGGACCATCTGGCGAATGACCAGCAGTTGCTGGTAGTCTTTTTCACCGAAAACGGCCGCATGCGGTTTGACCATGTTGAACAGTTTGGTCACCACCGTGGCCACACCGGTGAAAAACACCGGGCGCGAAATCCCGCACAGGTGATTCGGAAGTGAATCCAGACGAACCGTCGTCTCATAGGTATTCGGATACAGATCCGATTGGGATGGCATGAATACGATGTCCACCATTTCCTGGCGGCAAAGATCGAGGTCACCGTCCATATCGCGCGGATAGGTTTCGAAATCTTCCCCCGGTCCGAACTGGGCGGGATTAACGAAGATGCTGACCACCAGTTCATCGGCAATCCGTCGTCCAACGCGCATCAGAGAGAGGTGACCCTCGTGGAGAAATCCCATGGTCGGAACAAATGCAATCCGCTTTCCCTGCCGCCTCAGTTCATCGGCGCATTGCTGCATCTCCGTTACTGATTGAATCGTTTTGAGCATCGTGTCCTCGCCAGCGCGCATAAAACATGAAAACATAAAAGAAAAAAATCAACGTGTCAATACAGACTTTTTATTCTGAAAAGCATGCCCGTTCTGCTGCAGTCGGGCACCTGATATCCGGAACCGCATTCCAGCGGCATCTGCCGGTGGTGATTGCCCCTGTTGACGGAAATGCAACCCGTCCCCCCTCATTTTTATTTGCTTGACATGTCAGAAGTTATCTGATGAACACTACGGCAACGGATTTCCCCGATCCGCGGTCACCAAAACCCATATTCAGCCGCATCTGCAGCTATCGGCTTCTGGCCTGGGCGACAGAACGCCACGATCGTAAGGCGGGATGCCGCCGTTTCATTTGTGAACTAGCCGTTGTGCCTGCGCTGTACCCCGAGTCGGCGTTTCCTTCACAACAAGGGTTGGGGGGAGTGGATCCATGCAACCTAAGCTCAAGATGGCGGCCATCGTTTTGTTCGGCCTTTTCGGTTTTTCGGCCGCTGTTTTGGCTGCCGGGAATCAAGAAGCACCGATCCAAACAGAACCGCCGGCAATCATTGACGGAGTCCTTGCCGGCAGCCGTTCCACTGAACCCGGATTGGAATCGCAACACAGCCCGGCTGATACCCAGGAGGCCTCCCATACGACGCCGGGGCACGGTCACGAAAACCTGGGAGTCGTGCTTCCGCTATGGAGCTGTATCCCTTTTGCCTGCATGCTGCTTTCCATTGCGTTGTTTCCCCTGCTAATCCCGGAATTCTGGCATCATCATTTCGGCAAGATTTCCGCTTTCTGGGCGGCATCGTTCGGGATCCCGTTTCTGGTCGTATACAAAGGGGTTGCGTTCTACGAGATTGTGCACATCACTCTCGCAGATTACGTTCCTTTCATCATTCTGCTCTGGTCGCTATACACGGTTTCCGGTGGAATATTGTTGAGAGGCACACTGCGGGGAACACCGGCCGTTAACCTCCTTTTGTTGATGATCGGCACCGCGCTGGCCTCCTGGATGGGGACCACCGGGGCGGCCATGTTGATGATACGCCCTTTTTTGCGAGCCAACAGCCACCGAAAAAACCGGACCTTCATGGTGGTGTTTTTCATCTTCCTGGTTGCCAACATCGGCGGTTCGCTCACTCCGCTGGGGGACCCGCCGCTCTTCTTGGGATATCTCCACGGCGTATCCTTCTTTTGGACCATGAAAATCTTTCCACACATGCTCGCAGCTGCCCTGCTCCTGCTGGCGATCTACTTCTTCATGGACCTGTATTTTTACCGCAAGGAGCAGGTCGTAGACTCCGGAGAGCAGGCAAAGAAAGAGCCGCTCCGCCTGCAGGGCACACATAACTTTATCTTTCTCGTCGGAGTGGTCGCTGCGGTGCTTATGAGCGGGATGGTCGATTGGGGTGAAATCAATACGCTGGGTGTTCACCGAGCTGTTCAGGACTGGGTGCGGGACGGTCTGTTGATCATCCTCGGG
>JAHEIV010000445.1 GCA_024639205.1 Deltaproteobacteria bacterium
GCAGCAGGCTCAAGGTTCGCTTCCATACACCGAATGCATTGCACATCCGCTGGATTGACAACCGGACCGCACGGCTGATGAAGCTCGCCGGATTCGAAACCATTCGTTTGGGCCTGGAGACGGCCGGCTTCGATGACAGCCACCGGTTAGACTGGAAAGTGACGGCCGCCGAATTTCAGCACGCCGTTAGGTGTTTGAAAAAAGCGGGATTTTCCGCCCGGAAGATCGGCGCTTACCTGCTGGTCGGTCTTCCGGGCCAGCAGAAGGCATCCATCGAAACTTCGATCCAAGTCGTTCGCAAAAGCCGGATCACCCCCATCCTTGCAACCTATTCTCCCCTGCCCCACACGGCTCTGTGGGCAGAAGCGGTCGCTTCCTCCCGTTACGAACTGGAAGCGGATCCGGTATTTTGCAACAATGCCGTGATGCCGTGTAGAAAAGATGCCTTCTCCTGGGCACAACTGACGCAATTGAAACAGCTGGCAGCTGCAACTGCTTGACATCGAAACAGGCGGCGGATATGTTCACACACTCGATTCCGTCATCACCTGCCACAAGGAGAAACTTGCCATGATCAAGCTGGTGACCACCGATCCGACCCGAATCAAAAGCAATCTTCTGGTGATTGCGGCCTGCGAAGACATCAATGTCTATGAACACCCCCGGCTGGTAGCCACGATCCAGCAGTCCCGGCGTTTGAACGAATTTTCCGGAAACAGGGGCGATGAAATCATCCTCTACCAACCGGCCGGATATATGACCGAACGGCTGATGATCGTCGGACTGGGCGAGTCGCAGAAACTGAGTCCGGAAACCTTCCGCACAGCCATTGGAAGAGCAGTCGGCCGGGCGATGCAACACAAACTGTCCACCGCCGCCATCACCGTTCCCGGGCCGGTGGTCAGCGGTCTCGGATTTGAACCCGTTCTCGAATCCATGGTGGAAGGAGCCTGCCTGGCAAATCATACTTTCGCTCGCTACAAAAGAGATAAGAAGACCGCGGCGGTGAAGCAAATCGCGTTTGTGGTGCCGGAAAAAACGGCCGCCAAGCACCGTCGCGTCGTCCGCAAGGCCGAAGCCATCTGCTCCGGCACCTTGATGGCCCGCGATTGGGTCAATACGCCCGCAAACGACAAAACACCGCAGCAATTTGCCGCAGCTGTCGTCCGGTCTTCCGAAAAAGCGAACCTGAAAACCAAACTGCTGAGAAAAAGAGAGCTGAGCCGCCAGAAATTCGGGGCCATACTGGCCGTTGCGGCCGGCAGCGAATCCGATCCGGCCGTGCTGGTGCTCGAACACTTCCCGGCAAGGGCCAAAAGGACGATCGCACTGGTGGGCAAAGGGGTAACCTTCGACTCCGGCGGGTTGAACCTGAAAACCAACGTGCGGATCAACCAGATGAAAGCCGATATGGCCGGGGCCGCTGCAGTGGCGGCTGCCATGCTCTGCTTGAGCCGGTTGAAACCGGACCTGCGCGTTGTCGGAGTGATTCCCCTGGTGGAGAACATGATCTCCGGAACAGCCACGCGGCCCGGCGACATTATCCGAACTTACAGCGGTAAAACAGTGGAAATCGGAAACACCGACGCTGAAGGCCGCCTGATTCTCGGCGACGCCATCGCATATGCGGTAAAAAAATACCGGCCGGAGATCCTCATTGACATGGCCACGCTCACCGGCGCCTGTGTGATCGCTTTGGGCGAGGAGCTGGCCGGACTATTCACCCCTGACGACGAACTGGCCGAAACCATCCTGCAATCTGCAGTAAAAACCCACGAACGCTGCTGGCGCATGCCGCTGATCGAAGACTACCGGGATCTGCTGAAAAGCGACGTGGCCGACATAAACAACATGCCCCGGCACCGATTCGGAGCTGCCATCACCGCCGCGCTCTATCTCTCCGAATTTACCGCCGGCACCCGCTGGGCTCATATAGACATCGCCGGGCCGGCCTTCCACAAAAAATCAAGCGCCTATTGCGGCCCGGGCGCCACCGGCTTCGGGGTGCGTCTGCTTTGCGAGGTGATTCTTCGGATGGCCAAGACCCTTTAGACCGGCGTCTGGCATATACGCAGGGGAGATATCTTCGCAGCCAAATCGCTGACCCGGGCAACAAACCCTTCACTCCTGTGTGTTGTTAGCTTGCGGCCGTGTTGAGCCGTGCGAGGGCCGGATCTGCAGCGGCCAAAAGACCGGCGAGCCCCGGGGGGGTGCAAACGACAGGATCCAACAAACATGTTAATTGTCTGGGGATCTAAATGCAGTCGAAAAATCGCATAGATAAAATTTATAACGATTCCAGCAACCGCTCGTGGATGTTATCGAAACCGCCGTTGGACATCACCAGAATGAGATCGCCACTGCGGGCTTCAGTCCGCAAAAATTCGATAATGGTGTCCGTGTCCGGGAAAAATTGCGCTTCTTTGCCGCGGTGCGTAAGATCCGATACGAGTTTTTCGGATGAAAACCGCTGCTCGGGGGGAATCTTCTCCAGCAGCGGCGGCCGGCGGATGCAGACCAGGTCGGCCCCGTCGAACGACTGCGCATAGGCACTCTGAAACACATTGCGCATGCTCGAGTTGGTTCTCGGCTCAAAGACCGCCACAATACGACCGGGGCTGAAAAAGGGGCGCACGGCACGAATCGTTTCCCGCACTGCCGTCGGATGGTGGGCGAAATCGTCCATCACGGTGACGCCGTTTCGCACGCCACGGATTTCCTGGCGGCGCCGTATGCCGGCAAATGAAGTCAGGGCCGCACGGATTACATCGACGGGAATATTCAGGTAGTCGGCAACGGCAACCGCCGCCAGTGTGTTGCGCAGGTTGTGGTCGCCCATCAGAGATGAACTCAAACGGCTGAATGAGCGACCCGCTTTGACAACTTCGAACTTGCTGCGGGGCGGTTGCACCTGGATGTTGTCCAGGCGCCAGTGGGAGGCCGGGTGCTCACCGTAACTCTCCACCACACACGGTGCATTTCGGATCAGACCCGTAACATTGCGGTCATCATCAAAGGCAAGCAACCGGCATTTTTCAGGCAGCCTCGTAATGAACTGCCCGAATGCGCGCTTTACGTGATCCAGGTCGACAA
>JAHEIV010000446.1 GCA_024639205.1 Deltaproteobacteria bacterium
TTCTGGCATCGCTGGCCACCTGTGCCGGGGTCTACATTCTCTATTTTTGTGAAAAACGAGACATCGCCGTCGACGGATTGAAAATGACCGTTCAGGCTGAAAAAAACGAAAAAACGCATCTGTTCGAAGCGATTCGGCTGCGTATACAGCTTCCGTCGGGTTTCCCGGACAAATACCGCTCGGCGGTGGTGCGGGCCGCTGAAATGTGCACCGTGAAACGAAGCCTTGCCGTTCCGCCGCAAATCGAAGTGAACTTGGAGGAATAATGGCCCTGTCCGTTGTCGATCTGTATCAAAAGATCCTGCCCAAGACCAATTGTGGGGATTGCGGTTTTTCCACCTGCCTGGCCTTTGCCAGTATGGTGGTTTCGGAGAAGTTGCCGCTGCGCAACTGTCCTCACATCGAGCCCGAAAAACTGGCGGCCGCCGAAAATGAACTGCAAGAACAGTACAAGGCCGGCAAATGGACCAAAAAGGACATGGCCGCCGACGCCCTGCTGTGGGCCAAACAGCGGGCCGCTTCCATGGCGATCGCCGACCTGCCCGAACGCATCGGCGGGAGCCTGGCGACGCTGGACGGCAAAGAGGCGCTCGAGCTGCCCTATTTTCAGGAAACGATCCTCATTCAGCCCGACCGGATCCTGAAAAAAAGCGGCGATCCCCTCAACTGGTGGGAGCAGACCTTCATATTCAACCACATGGCCATGGGGGGGCGGCGGATGCCGACCGGTACCTGGAAGGGGCTCGTTGAGCTGCCCAACACCGTATCCAAGGTCAAATCGATGAAGGCCCACGTGGAAACCCCGCTGATAGAGCGGTTCCAGGGAAACCCGCAAGCACTGCAGCAGGCCGGGCTGGCGATCGGCGGAGAGGATCAACGGGATGCCACTCCCGGTGCGGACGTGGCGATGCTTTTTAACCCGCTGCCCCGCATACCGGTAATGGTGACTTTCTGGGACGAAGAACCCGAAGAAGGCTACGGTGCGGAAGCCAAACTGCTGTTTGACGAGACCATCGTCGAACACCTCGACATCGAGTCGATCATGTTTCTCAGCGAGCGGATCAAAGAGCTGTTATGCGATGAGACCGATTAGAACCCCTCTCAAAAATGCGTATAGGGCTCCAGGGCTGTGTTGTGCCGCAATTTGAAATACTCCCGTACTTCGCTGTGTACGCTCCGTTTTCAATTCGCGGGACGCCTTACCCTGAACCCCGATCCACGATTTTTTAGACGGGTTCTGGTATCTGAATGCTCATCTGGAAGTTTGTCAGGGGTATCCCATTTTGAAACCAATTCATCGGCTGTGGCTCTGAGAAGTTGATGCCGACAGGTGCGGTCGCTGAGGCTGTCGGCGATGATATGCCAACGAGAAGGGATGCTGGAAATGGCGCGGTGCACTTGCCCCGAGGAGTCGGAAAACCCCTATACCTGCTTGAAGCACGATGTTCATCTGTGCGAAGAGTGCCTTGCTTGTCAAGATCCGAGCGGTTACTGCAAGTTCCGGACGGCCTGTCCCATCTGGTTCATCCAGAAGCATCCTCAAATGTGGGTTTCGCAGGAAAAAGACCAGCCGGGCGAAGATCCCTGACCGGCGGGTGATCACAGCTTCAAAAATCCAACCTTGCACTACAAGCCAGCCGGGGCAGTGCTCGATTCGATTCTGAACACCAAAAAACCCGGTTCCCATGGGAAACCGGGTTTTGGATCAATCGACGATAATAGCGGCTGCTATTTGATTTGCGGCCGGGGCAGCACCTTGGCACGCTCGGCGATTTCCGGGACCTTGTGCTCCCACTCGATAGCCATCAGGTGCACGCCGTGCACTCCCTTCATCTCTTTAAACTCCTCAATCTGCTCAATGGCGATCTGGATCCCTTCTTCGGCCACCTTACCCTTGCCGGCTCCCTGCAGGCGCGCGATGATTTCATCGGGCACATCCATGCCGGGCACCCTGTTTTTCATGTACTTGGCCATGCCGACGCTTTTCATGGGAGTGACGCCGGCCAGTATATAGGCCTTTTCGGTCAGACCCATGTCGTTGGCCTGCTTGATCCATTCACGAAATTTATCCATGTTGTAGATGCACTGGGTCTGGATAAAATCGACACCGGCATCCACCTTTTTGGCCAGTCGGTGCACCCGCCACTCGAAAGGGTCGGCGAACGGGTTGGCTGCCGCACCGATAAACATCTTTGGCACCCCGTCCAGCTCTTCTCCGCTGAGAAACTTGCCGTCATCCCGCAGGATTTTCACCATCCGGATCAATTGCATCGAGTCGATGTCGAACACTCCCTTGGCCGAGGGGTGGTCGCCAAACATCTGGTGATCTCCGGACAGGCAAAGTATGTTGCGCACACCGTGCGCGTAGGCACCCAGGATATCGGCCTGCATGGCCAATCGGTTGCGGTCGCGGCAGACCATCTGGAAGTTCGGCTCCAGTCCCTCCTGGATCAGGAGCAGGCAGGCGGCCCAGCTTGCCATGCGTACCACCGCCGTCTGGTTGTCGGTGATGTTGACCGAATCGACGTTGCCTTTCAGAAAAGAGGCCTTGTGGCGGACTTCCTCTGCGTTGCATCCCCGGGGCGGCCCGAGCTCACCGGTAAATGCGAACTCGCCTGCCGCAAGGACCTTCTCAAGATTGCTGCCTGACTTGTAGCCGTTTCCTTCTGTACTCATAAGACCCACCCTGTGTTAGCTGGTTAAATGATCGGATCCATCGGCGATTCGAATATCTCGAACCGGTTATTCTTCTTCCGGTTTTTTATATCCCGGCTGAATGGTCATGCGCGGCACCTGGTCGAGCCAATCGACCGGTTCCTTGTATCCGTGGATCAGGTCGAGGCGACCTTGTTTGCCGAGCCGTTCGTGAATCAAATACCAGGCGCAGGGCTGATCCTGGCTGATTTCGCATTTACCCTTGTTGGTGCCGCCGCACGGGCCGTTGTATAATCCCTTGGCGCACATGGTGACCGGGCAGATGCCGCCGGTCATACCCAGCACGCACTGGCCGCAGGAGCGGCAGCGCTCCTCGTACAAGCCCACTTCTTGATTGACGGCCAAACCGGTGGTGTCCACCCCTGGAAAGAC
>JAHEIV010000447.1 GCA_024639205.1 Deltaproteobacteria bacterium
GTCGGCGTATCGGTGCTGGATCGTCCCCGGGCGATCGAAGCGACTCAGGCCGCTTTATTCGTCGATGTTTTCAAGTATTCCGGCGAAACCGGCAACTCACTGTTCTGGCGGGGCACGGCCAGTCTGCCGGCGTTGCAATCCCTGCTGCAGCGGTTTCTCGGCCGCAGCCGGGCCGATGATGCCCTGGCTGAATACGCCCGCCGACGGAACATAACCTGGAATGAGTATCTGACCGCCGACGCCGATCTGGTCAGCTATGCCGAAAGGCTACTGACCGGCGCCATTGGATCGGCATCGGCCCGGGTCATGGTGTCTTCGGTCGTCAAGGAAGAACCCCTGGGTATCGAAGAAGTATTGGACATCCTTGACGAAACCCGCCAGGTTATCGCATACAGCCGCGAACTGGAAAGAGCGACGGCCGAGCTCAAGAAAGCCAATGCCCAGCTGCAGGAGCTGGATCGCCTCAAAGATGATTTCATTTCCACCGTCTCCCACGAGCTGCGCACGCCCCTGACGTCGGTGCGGTCCCTGTCGGAGATCCTGCACACGAATCCGAACATCGATTCCGAGCAGATTGAGAAATTCACCGGCATCATTATTAAAGAAAGCGATCGTCTGATCCGGCTGATCAGCCAGGTGCTGGATTACGAAAAAATCGAATCCGCCCAAATCGCATGGTCGGTGTCAACCCTTAACCTGGAGGAAGTCATCAAGGATGCCGTCGCCAGCACTCGCCAGCTGATTCATGACAAAAACATCAAGATAAACCTGGATATTTCGCCGCATATACCAACTGTTTCCGGTGATCGCGACCGCCTGGTTCAGGTTATGGTCAATCTGATCTCCAACGCGGTGAAATTCTGCGAACCCGATCGCGGCTACATATCGGTGCGCCTGCGGATGAAAGCCGCTCACCTGCTGGTCCAGGTTGAAGACAACGGCATCGGCATCAAACCGGAGAACCTGAGCAAGATCTTCGAACCGTTTCACCAGATAAAAAATCCGACCAGAGGGCGTCCGATGGGTACCGGAATCGGGTTGACCATCACCAAACGCATCATCGATTTTCACCACGGCCGCATCTGGGCCGAAAGCGCCCCCGGCAAGGGGGCGCTGTTTGCATTCACCCTGCCCATCAATCGATCACCGAGTGTGGGGTAGAGTTATTGGTTATTCGTTATTAGATGTTGGTTATTAGAGTAAGCAGCTGGTAAATTATTCTAAAAAAAGCAGCGAGGGAAACATTATTGCGCCTGATTTAGTCGCTGCTGGCCCCCCTGATAACATCCGGGCGCAGGCGAAATATGATCCGGCTTCTATGTCACTGATCTCCAAATTCATTCGAAATCCTTATCTAATAACTAATAACGAATAACAAATAACTTCTCCTGATCAAAATTTTTGTCTGGCATAGTAGGTCTTCCGCGATGCCGCGAGCGCTTCCTTCAGGGTATAAATCCCCTTCCCGGCCAGCAGGGGAAGCATTTTGAGAAAAATCTCACCGGTGGCAGACGCATCCCCCAGAGCGGTATGGCGGCCGAGGATCCGCACCCCCAGCCGCTGGGAGATTGCCTCCAGATCATGGTTTTCATGGGCGGGATGCACCACGGCGGACAACAGCAGCGTGTCCAGCACGGGATTGGCAAACCTGATGCCGGTCCGGGACTCTTTCAACTGCAGGAATCGCATGTCAAATGCGGCATTGTGCGCCACTAGAATCGTATCTTCCGCGAACTGATGAAAGGGCGGCAATACCTGGCCGACATTGGGCTGGCCGATCAGCATTTCCGGATGAATCCCGTGAATTTTAACCGAAGTCCACGGTATCGATCGCTGGGGATCGACCAGCTGCTCGAAGTATTCTTCCCGCAGCAAACGACAATTCAGTATCCGAAATGCGCCGATCGAGATGATTTCATCGCCTTCAGCCGGGTTCAACCCGGTCGTTTCCATGTCAAAAACAGTGTAGATCAATTCCGTCAAGGGCCTGTCTTCCAACTCCGGCATCTGCTGGGCGTTGCCGAAGAGGTCGAATTCATAAAACTCTGGGCGGCTCTCGGGCAGAATGGTTAAAGACCGGGTAGCTTCGGGTTCAGAGACCTCGACTACCGGCATAAAAAAGCGCAGATAGGATGTGCCTTCCAATCGTTTGGAGGAATAGGACCCGATATCGGCGGCATGGTGATCGATGATCTCACGCAGGGTCAAGGACATGCCTTCCTCCTCGAATACGAGGGGCTGTTCCTCCCATTCGCGCAGGGTCTCGATTTTCACCGGCGCGCCCCGCCAGAGCAAATCGAACCCCACATACCAGTCCAGTTCAACCAGACGACAGTCCAGCTCTTCAAAACCGAACAATGCCCTCAGTTTATCGATTACAAACAGCAGGACCAGCAGAAAGGAATAACTGTCGATTTTGACCTTGATTGCGGGATTGATTTTCTCAGCGCGGATGCCGAGCTGCATCTTCTGCTCTGTTTTGGATTGCAGCAACTGCACGAGATCTTTAGCCGTCATGGTAATCAACGGCCACTGGCTGAAATTGCTGCGGCCATCGGTCGGCAGCTTGTTTTCCAGAATCTCGCCCATAATGAGCGATTCTTTGTGGATAATGCCCTTTAGGGCGTCGAGCTGACGCGGTTCCATCTGCGGAAAATCGATGATGGTTTCAATGGCCGACCGGATTCCGGCCAGAGACGCACGGACGCCCCGGGAAAACGATTGCATTGCCAGATTCAAATGACTGTCGGTTTCAAGCTGGCGGGTGATGTCATTGAAAATCAGAATCAAACCGGTAAACTGCCGTTTGGCATCCAGCACCGGCACTGTCTCGGCCCGCAGCAGCTGGTCATCGGCACCCGGCGTGACGAAGTAGGATACCACCTCGGGGTTATTTTCGCGCAACTTGGCCCCGATCTGATCCAGGGCGTGGGCAATCAGGTTTTTATCGATAAGCCCGTAGACCGACCGCCCCAGTCCGATAAAACGGGTTGATTCACTCAAGGTGGCCGAGTCTTTTGGATTGGGATCCGGCTGTTTGGCAGATCCGATCAGCAACTGCCGGGCGCGATTGTTGT
>JAHEIV010000448.1 GCA_024639205.1 Deltaproteobacteria bacterium
GGTGCCGCTGGGGCGGCTCTGATTGGCTGCACCCGGTGTGAGAAGGGAAAGGGTAGAAAGAAATAATCTGAATCCATTCGGGCCTGCGTTTGTTTTTACCTCTCCACCACGTTGGGTTTCTGTCCCCAGCCGCCTGCATCTCAAAGCGACCGCTTACCTACAATGGCAGGTCATCATGGGCGTGGACCGTCTGTGACGGAACGCCGGGAATTTTTGCAGCAGCCAGGCGAGTGCCCGAATGCAGCAATCATTGCAATCGAAGAAGGCAAGATCAGCACCCGGCGGGAGGGCGAGCAGAACCAGCAATCCAGCGCTGTGTGCAGCAACATGGTGAGATGCTCGGCGGGGCAGTTGGCGGGCTGGAGGAAAACGATCGGCTTTCGTTGGGTGCTGCCGCTGTGGTGCCGTCAAACGAAGCGATGGTCGCAATCGATTGGCGACGTTATTCCAGTACTTTGCGCAGGTTTACGAAGTTGCTGCGATCAAAACCAAGGGTCTTGAAAAAAGAAAGCAGATCGGTAGAGTCCCAGCGGACCGACGTGTAGACGTTGTGGACTCCTTCGTCCCGGTAGAACTGGAAGACCCTTTTGGCCAGCCCCGCACCGATACCCTGTCCCATGCAGGTGGGGTTGATGCCCAGGGTGGCAATCCAGGCGCTTTTTTCGATGCCGAAACCGAGCGTGAGGATGTAGCTGATCATAAAGCCGATCACCTTGCCATCCAATTCGGCGACAAAGCAGGCATCCTGCTGCTGGGTGGCATGCCCTTCGACCAGTTGCTTAAAATCGGCCCGGGCCGGCTTTTGGGTGATGGCTGAATAAATGCGGCTGATCTCATCCGCATCCGCCGGTTTCAATCTGCGAATGACGACGTTTTCCACGGACACAATCTCCCCGATTCGGTTGAAATGTAACTCCTCACAATCCAAAGAAAGCACAGCCCGGGTCAGTCGATGCGAATGATCTTCACATGATGACCGACCCAATTCGGCGGCAGGTATACCCGTCCACTGTTGCCGCTCGACTTAACCCGTTTTTCGATCATCTCTTCGCCGTAAATTTCGAATTTGACCTTCTGGCTGGCTTGCTCGGCAGTGACTACTTTGTCTTCGATTTGGTTCTCATTTTGCGCCATAACAACCTTTACCTGCGGTGTCGTTGCCCATTCTTTACGGCAGAGCTGCATCCGGTGAACATCAGAAACCGAGTTATTCCGATTTGTTGGAGATTATCTCCATGATTTCACGATGCCGTTGGATGTAGGATTCGTGCAGTTCGCTGATTCTATTGAGATAGTTGTCCCGTTTTTCGAACACCTCGATCGACTCGAGGTTGTCGCGGACGATATGAACCGTTCCGTTGATCGCACCCATGAGCAGCTCACTGGCCACCAGCAGATGGGTGTTCATCCGGTGCGGTGCGAACTGGTGCAGCTGCCGGATCCACTCGTAGGCGACATCGGATTTCTCCATGATCTTCATGCTCACTTCGATGATGGCGTTGAAGTGCTGCTTCATCTGCACGGTGTCGCCCTCCCGTCGCGACCGGCTGAAATTCAGGTAGGCTTCCGAGTCTTCGTCCACCAGTTTTTCGGCATCCCGCAGCAGTATTTCGAGCTCCTTTCTCAACTCCACCAGATTGACGCCGACGGAGCTGGTCTGGACATTGCGGGCGGCTTCAAAAATGGCCACCTTGTAAACCAGGGCCACTGCCATGCAAAAGCAGTTGGCGACCGCGGCACCTCCGGCCGGCACCGGCGTATTACTTGCGATTCGATCGACAAAATCCATGTAGTGCGGTTCCAGACATTAGAATGCATTGCAAGGGATGAATAAGCTACATTACAGCTACATTGGGGAGTCGTCAAGCAAATTCCGGCCGTCGAACCGCAAATATGGATGGCAAACCCGGGAAAGCCGCCGTCGGTGAAACCCGCAACGGATTTCATGCCAGCCGGGCCAACCGACGGTGCCATTGCAATGGCCGCTGAAATGAAACGACCCGGCTTCGCCGGTCGTGACTGCTGCACCGTCAAACAGCCGGGGTGCGATCACAGCGGGTCTGACCGTGCAGTGGCGACGGCGGCAGTTCTGGTAGCGGTAAATTGAGCCGGGTGGTGCTGGGGGGGGTATCCGGGCTGAGTGAGCGAGGCAGTCGCGGGTGGCAGTCGTTGTGCCCTGAGGTGTGGGCAAGCCGGCTTGCAGAGCGGGCAGCCGGCAGTCGCCGTTTTGGTCGGCCGGTGCGGCCGCGTGACCCGATGATCCTTTTTGCAGACAGGTCGAACGACTGGTGCCGGTTACGCCCCGGCCTTTTTCGGATCCTGTTTCAGGATGCCTTGCAGCTGTTGCAGGTCGTTTATGATATGAAAGAGGCCGCCGCCGCCCTCCACTTTCATGCGCAGGCTCTCCACCCGGCTCAGGTAATGCTTCATGTCCCGGGGGTCCGGCCACAGTGTATTCATCTCAAGGATCACCACATCGAATCCGGCCATTTGAAAAAGCACGTCGCGCGCAGCGCTGCCGCTCGTGTTTTCCCCCAGGTTCGAGAGAATCAGTATGGCTTTGCAGCCCGGGTTGGATTGATTGAGCGTTTCGATCGCCTGGAGCATCCCGCCGGAGATATCGACAGACCGGCTGCCGGCTTCGCTTTGGACAAAGTGGTCGAACCGGTCTCGAAAGGCACGTTTCTGATCGTTTACAATCGATGGCCGCTGGTCGAAGGTCACTGCGGCGATGATGTCCGTTTCGTTGAAACGGGCGGTGCCGATACTGGCAGCTGCAAGGGTGTCGGTGGGCTGAAGCGATTGCAACAGATAGTGGATGACTTGCCGGGCATTGCCTCCGTCCAAAGAGTGAATATCAGCGGCGTTGAGAAGAACATAAACCCCGACGGAGCGGTTTTCGCCGGCCGAACAGCCGGCCATCAGCAAAACCGCGGCAAGCCCGAGTGCCACAATGGTTTTCATCAGCGGCTTTCCTTCAACCGCCCTGATTGATCGTCGTTTTCGATCTTGTTTTTCGAGCGCTTCAATAAGCCGTCTCTGCTCGTTGGTTTGGAGGATTTCTTCGATTTTTGC
>JAHEIV010000449.1 GCA_024639205.1 Deltaproteobacteria bacterium
GGATATTGAATTTGCAGGGCAATTCGGTTACCGGATCAAATTGCTGGCCATCAGCAAGTATAAGGGCGACAGCGTGGAAGCCCGCGTGCATCCCACCATGATACCGTTCGACAATATGCTCTCGAACGTCAATGCCAATCTAAACGCCGTCACCATCTGCGGCGATGCCGTGGAAGACATTCTTCTTTACGGCCGCGGTGCCGGCATGATGCCCACCGCCAGTGCGGTTCTCGGCGACCTGGCAGACATCGGCCGCAACCTGATCACCGGCGCAACCGGAAGGGTTCCGCTGCTGTCCTACCAGATGAAAAACATCCGCCCGGTGCCGGTGCTGCCGATCAGCGAGATCGTCACCCACTACTACCTGCGGTTTTCAGCGCTGGACCGTCCGGGAGTATTGTCAAAAATATCCGGAATCCTTGGAAAGAACCAGATCAGCATCAAAACGGCCTACCAGAAAGGACGAAAGACAAACGGTTCGGTGCCGCTGGTGATGCTGACCCACTCGGCCAGGGAAGCCGACGTGATCCAGGCGCTCAACGAAATTGAAGCCCTCGATGTGGTCAGCAGCCGTCCGGCCCTGATTCGGATCGAAGACGAAAGCAACGAATAAATTCGCGCAGTGCAGTCTTGAGCTTCGGTATCGCCGCAATGTCCGAGAGCTTTGCGCGGCCTCAGCGTGTTTGACCAACCATCAGACCAGACGGCTCTGATGCGGCGCACAGCCGCAGCTGTTGCATCCGAATACTTTCAACTCGAACCAAACGATCCAAAACCTGACAGGAGTCCATCATGCACATCGTCTGCTCGGATCTGGAGGGCATATTCACCCCTGAGATCTGGATCTCTGTCGCAGAAAAAACCGGCATCGAAGCGCTCAAGTTGACCACCCGGGATGTGCCCGATTATGATGTTCTGATGAAAAAACGCCTGGCCATCCTGGAAGCCAATGGTTTGAAATTGAAAGACATCACCGAAGTGATCGACTCCATGAACCCGCTGGAGGGAGCACTGGACTTTCTCAACTGGCTCAGGGAAACCACCCAGGTGATTATCGTGTCGGACACTTACGTGGAATTTGCCAAACCCCTGATGGCCAAACTCGGTTGGCCGACGCTGCTTTGCCATAACCTGACCGTCGGAGCTGACGGATCCATCGAAAGCTACAACCTGCGTCAGCGCGACAGCAAGTACAAAACGATTCTCTCCATGAAAGAGTTGAACTACCGCGTCCTGTCCATCGGCGATTCGTACAACGACATCACCATGCTTCGCGAAGCCCACCACGGGTTTTTGTTTTGTCCGCCGGACAACGTAAAAAATGAATTTTCGCAGTTTCCGGTTTCTTACAGCTACGAAGAACTCATCCGACAGATTGAACCGATACTCGGCGATGGTAATAAGTAAACTGTTCGGTAACTCTAAAATTTTTATAATTAAAATAGTTAATAAATACTTAATCTTATAATATAATTTCTAATATATTAAATGAATACAATAAAGAAAACCGGAATACTTTTCTACCGCACAACCAGCCGGGTGATATACGCCGATACCGACCGCATGGGATACGCATACAATGCGAATTATCTGCGCTGGTTTGAAATCGGCCGGGCAGAGCTCTTCCGTCACCTGGGCCTGACCTATCGGCAGATCGAAGAGCGCGGGATCTTCCTGCCGGTATCCGAAGCTTACTGCAAATATATCTCTCCGGTGCAATACGACGATCTGATCGTTATCGAGGCCTCCCTGGACACTGCCGTCAAGGGCGCTATCAAGTTTGACTACCGCATTTTCGGCGAAGACGGGACCAGTCCGGTGGCAGAAGGTTTTACCAAGCATCCTTGTGTCAGCCGGGATGGACGGGTTCTTCGTCCCCCGCAGTTTCTGCGGGAATTCATCAGTGAGAAACTGGCAGAAATAAAGTGAGCAGCTGACCCACCGGAAGCTGCAGATAAAAATGACTTTCGACATATCCAAATTCCAATCGAGCAAGATTCTGGTTGTCGGCGACCTGATGATCGACGAGTACGTGTGGGGCAGCGTCGATCGCATATCGCCCGAGGCACCGGTTCAGGTAGTGGCGGTCACCGACGAAGATTACACCCTCGGCGGTGCCGGCAACGTGGTGAATAACCTGGCGGCACTAAACGCCAAGGTGCAGACCATCGGGGTGATCGGCACCGACACCAACGGCAGCCTGCTGCTGAAAAAACTGCAGGCCCTCAAGGCCGGCACTGCCGGCGTGATCGCCGAAGGCGGCCGTCCGACGACCGTCAAGACCCGTATTTTAGCCGACCACCAGCACGTGCTGCGGATCGACCGGGAGACTCGCCGGGAGATAGCCGGTAACACCTTCACCAAACTCTCCGATGCTGCCCTGGCTTTGATTCCCCAAGCTGACGTCGTTCTGGTCTCCGATTACGGCAAGGGCTTGATCACCCGGGACTTTCTGGCGCATGTGGTTCGCTGCGCACGGCAAAACGACAAAAAGGTGCTCGTCGACCCGAAAGGCGATGACTACACCCGTTACAACGGCGTGTCACTGGTTACGCCCAACCGAAAAGAAGCCGCGCTGGCAAGCGGTGTGGAAATCTTCGACACAGCGGATCTGCAAAAAGCCGGCAAATCCATTCTGAAGAAAACCAAAATCGAACGACTGCTCATCACCCTGGGTAAAGACGGCATGGCGCTTTTTGAAAGGGGCAAAAAACCTTACAAGATCGCAGCCGAAGCGCGTCAAATCTTCGATGTATCCGGTGCCGGTGACACGGTCGCGGCCGTGCTGAGTTTGAGCCTGGCTGCCGGAGCCGGTTATCGAACGGCCATGGCCATCGCAAACACTGCTGCCGGGCTGGTGGTCGGCAAGGTGGGCACCGCCACCACTTCCCCGGAGGAACTCCAGGAGGCACTCGATCACTCGGCGGACAGTTCCTCCAGCAAAATCGTTTCGGTGTCGTCCATCAGAACCCTGGCAAAAGATCTGAAACGTGCCGGCAAGACCATCGTTATGACAAACGGGTGTTTCGACCTGCTGCATACCGGCCACATTGCCCTTCTCTCCGAAGC
>JAHEIV010000450.1 GCA_024639205.1 Deltaproteobacteria bacterium
GCTGGGGCTGGCCACCCCGGAATTCTGGTTCGGAATCCTGCTGACCCTGCTGTTTTCGGTTCAGCTGGGCTGGTTTTCGGCAGGCGGATTCCCGGGCTGGAGTGTCGATTTCTGGGGTTCATTCAAAGCACTGCTGTTACCGGCTTTTGCTCTGGGTGTTATCCGAGCCTCCATTCTCACAAGACTGACGCGCTCTTCCATGCTGGAAGTTTTGCGTGAGGATTACGTGCGCACGGCGCGCGCCAAGGGGCTCAAAGAACGGACGGTCGTTTATGGGCATGCATTGCGCAACGCGCTCGTTCCGGTCCTGACGATCATGGGGCTCCAGTTGGGCCAGCTGCTGGCAGGGGCTATCATCATCGAAAACGTCTACTTTCTGCCCGGTCTGGGAAGACTGGTGTTTAACGCCATCGGCCAGCGGGATTTGCCGGTGGTACGGGACATCGTGCTGTTTATGGCGGCTGCGGTAGTCATCATTAATTTTCTCGTCGATATGGCTTACGCCGTTGTCGATCCAAGAATTCAACTGCAATGAAACGCTTTTTTAGAAATAAAAATTTTACCGTTGGATTTATCCTGTCGTCGATCGTGGTCATCGCGGCTGCTGTCAGTCTGATCTGGACACCTTTTGATGCCAACCGCATGAATGCCAAACTGCGGCTGCAGGGGCCGTCCTGGCAGCACCCGCTGGGAACCGATCAGTACGGCCGGGACACGCTCTCGCGGGTGATGGTGGGTGCCGTGAATTCAATCATTGTCGGGCTGATGACAGTGGCGATCGGATTGAGCGCCGGCGTTATACTGGGGCTGGCATCAGCCTATTACAAAAAATGGGTCGATGAGACCATTATGCGGTTTTCAGACTTCTTATTCGGATTTCCGGCTGTTTTAACCGCTATTTTGATCACTTCGATTCTGGGACCCTCCATGACCAACGCCATGCTGGCCATTGGCATCTTTTATATCCCGGTCTTCGCCCGTTTGACCCGGGCGGTGGCCATGGTCGTCTGGGAACGTGAATTTATCGTGGCCGCCCGGGCGGGCGGCATCAGTGAGTGGTCGATTGCCTGGCGCCACGTGCTGCCCAATATTCTATCGCCATTGCTTATCCAGGGCACAATTCAATTTGCCGTGGCCATTTTAGCCGAAGCCGGGCTCAGCTATCTTGGGTTGGGGACCCAGCCCCCGCATGCTTCCTGGGGAAGAATGCTGAATGAAGCCCAGACCTATATGTCACTATCGCCGTGGATGGCCGTCTTCCCCGGATTGGCCATTGCCTGGGCGGTACTGGGATTTAATCTGCTGGGAGATGGTCTCAGGGATACACTGGATCCAAAAATGGTCCGTATAAGATAGTTTTCATCTGGAAATGGTTCATTTCCAGATAGAAAACTAACTATTTTTAATTAAGAATACATAGCCATGATACCTTCCGAAATTATACAAAAAGTTCTCAGTCATATTGATGCAGACGAATTGGTTGCGTTGGCGGCTGATCTGGTGCGCATCAATTCGGTGTGGGATCCGGTGGCCGGCAGCAGTGAGCAGGCCGTGGGTGAAAAGGTCGCCAGCTGGGCCCAATCGCAGGGTTTTGACGTTCTAATCGACCAGGTGACCCCCAACAGGCCCAATATCATCATCGATGGGTTGCGCGGGTCAGGAGAACGCACCCTCATGTTTGAGGGCCACATCGATGTGGTTACACCGGGCGATGTCTCGGCCTGGCAATATGACCCTTTTGGTGCCGAAATTGTGGGTCGCCGGATGTATGGTCGTGGCGCCAACGATACCAAGGGTAATCTGGCGGCTATGCTGATGGCAATGAAAGCGTTAAAGAATGCCTCCATTAAGCTTCCCGGTTCGGTGATTGGCGGGGTTCTGTGCGACGAAGAAGACCAGATGATCGGGGTGACCGATTTCATCAATAAGGGGCATGCCGACAAGATCACCGCAGCTGTGATCTGCGAACCGCAGGACGGCCTGATCTGTACCTCTCAGAAAGGGGCGGTTCGCGCCCGCTATCGGATCACCGGCCGCATGAGCCACGGTGCCATGCCATTATCCGGTCTGAACTGTGCGCCGGCCATCGCCAAGCTCATTGAGGGCCTGGACCGGCTGGAAAAAAAGGCGACTACCGCAGTCGGATGCGATCCGCATTTAGGCTGGCCCAGTTTCACACCCACGGTTATTCAGGCACCGGCTGCCGGGACGCCGCAACTCAATGTCATGCCCGGGGAGGCCAGAGTGCTGGTGGACGTTCGCACTATACCTGCGCAAAAGCATCCAGACATCATTAAAGATCTGAAAAAACTGGCCCAACACGTCGCCCGGAGCGTTCGGGAGCATTACAACCAGTACGACGATCTGCTGGGCTTGCAGCAGCGCCACGAACTGGCCGTGCAGGTTGATATTTTAACCGACAGGCCCTGCACCTTGACCGATGAGACCGACCCCATCGTTCAGGCGGCCGCCTGGGCCACCCAGACCGTCAGCGGCAAACCACCGGTTTATGCGGGGGTGCCTGGCGCAACCGACGGGACTTTTTTGTGGTCTGTGAAAAACATACCGATTGTCACCATGGGAGCGGGCGACCGTCAGGTCCCCCATCAGATTGATGAATGGGTCAATTTGGATCAGCTCGTCGAAACCGCTAAAATTTATACGCTGACTGCTTTGTATTATTTATGGCCGACAGATATCCATTGAATATTTTCGATTGAATATTGAATATTTAAGGTATTCTTTCGATTTAAAAAAGACGGAGCAAAGCGACAACCACAAATCTTCAATTTGCAATCTTCAATTTTCAATTCCAGCTCTTCCGGAAAAGGCATTTTCTTTTAAATGAGCACTAAACTGCTTGAAATACAAGACCTCTCGGTACACTTCCATCTTCCCGAGGGCATCGCACAGGCGGTGGACGGTATCAGTTTTGATCTTGCGGCCGGCGAAACGCTGGGGCTGGTGGGTGAATCCGGCTGTGGGAAAAGTGTCACGGCGTTAAGCATTTTGGGTCTGGTTCCGTCACCGCCGGGTCGAATCGACGCCGGCCATATCAATTT
>JAHEIV010000451.1 GCA_024639205.1 Deltaproteobacteria bacterium
ATGTCCTCGATCATCTACCGTGCACCGGACAGCACCGGAATCGCAGCGTTCGGTGACGACACCGAGCCGATCCGTCTTCGCAAAACCGTCGGGGCGATGACGGAATTACTTGAAAAGCTCCACCAGAAAGAATTGTATCCCTGTCCGGAAAGGCGCCTGGCGGCCCTGTTGACCTCCGAAAGCGAAAACGGCGAATCGACAAGGAAGCAAAAACAGCTGTTGATCTTTGAAGATCTGACACTGGAATACTTCGACGGGATCCAGGCAGGCAGCTTGTCCTACCTGAATTTCGACGATCTCGTGGATCTGGATCCGAAGCTGTACAAACGCCTCAGCCCGGGCTGGCCGGGAGCGCCGCTGTCGAATCCGGAATTCATTATTCGATCTAAAAAAGACCTGACCTCCTTGATTGAACATCTCATTGCCGAATTCGATCTTTCCCCGACCGCGATTCAAATCATCATTCGAAATGCGCTGCAGCGAACCATCGATTTGCACGCATCCCAAAATGCTCAGGAAATTCGGGCTGCAGATATACTGTCTACATTTGATGAGATATATGAAAAAACTCTTACCAGGGAGCGGATCTCTCCGCCGCGCAGGCTCAACTACGGTTTTCCGACCAAAAGCCTCTACCCACACAAAACCGTTTGGCGTTACCTGATTGAAAGCCCCATCCGGATCCCATCCGACTACAATCGCGACGGGGTGCGCTGCGTTTTTAGGCTGCTTGACGCAGCTTTACTGATTCGCCTGCCTTTCGATCCCAGCCTCTCGGAACGGCTGCAGCAGATCCTGGCTGCCTTTTGGCCCAAATCCCGCAGAGAGACATCCGTGGAATGGCGAAGCCTGTATGCCACCGAAAAAGGGCTCAACGTATTCGGCCTGGCAGCGGCAACAGCGCTGACATTTCTTCAAAGAGAAGAGTTTCTTCCGGCGCTACTGAATCAAACACCCGGCAAAGAAATGTTGACCCCCGAGTCCATCGTTGAAGGCCAGACCGATCCGATTTCTCTGCGATATTTTTCACAGCCCGTTATGGCCCACGGTCGGTGGGCGATTCAATCTGCGGTTACGGAGAAAAACGCGCATCCGTTCACCGATGCGCAGCGCCAGCGGGTGCTTGTCGTAAACGGCCAATTCGACAGTCAGGTAGAAGAGCAAATCCGCCGTTTCCTAAAGAAAGTTGCCGGTATTTCTTTACGGAGTGAAAACTCCGCCGAATACCTGGCCCTGCTGTGGGGGCATTACGCTGAGCTATTGCAAAAAGAGCAGCACCAAAGTGAAGCCATCCGATCCCAGATAGAGAGCGGTCTCGAGCAATACGCGATCGGCACCCAGGCGATGGATTACGGCATCTACCGGCAGGTGCAGGGCAAAACCCCCGATCAGATCGATCAAGTGGCCTTGATTGAAGCTGCTTCCCGGATGTGTCGAAACGGCGGACAACTCGCCGTTGCCGCGATGAGTCTGCGTTCTCCCCAAAAAATGTACGTCGTCAGCCACAATCGGCCCGTATTTATCGTCCATCGCCTGGACAATCATGATTTTATGGTGGTTTCCGACATCAATGCGGCCATGGGACTTTTCCCTCAAGAGCTCATCCAGCAGAAGATGCGAGGGCTCCAAGAACAGGACGAGATCTTCAAGGCCGATTTGAAAACGCTGCAATCCGAAAATGCTTCACCGGGCAAAATCGAAGCACGCAAATCCCAACTTCGCAGGAAAAAGAAAGCATTGCTGGAAGCATTCAAGGTGGCGGTTTATCCCCTGGAGGGCGAGAGGCTTTTTGCTTGCATCGAATCGATACTGGCAGAGGATACGCTCGACCGCCGGCTTTCGCTGACGGATTTCGACGGTCGGCCCCTGACCGAGATCGAGTCGTTTATCACCTTTCTGAATCCGGTCCTATTCCGTAAGGATTTTCGACGATCGTTCTACGAGACCCACCTGGTAGAAATTCCGGAACGGTTGAATGAAATCCTGCGATTCTATCAAAATGACACCGAAACACTGCTGGATTTCGGCGTTCGCACCAAACAGCTGCGCAGGCGATTTGGCCGAAACTTCAGCGGCATGAAACGCATCGTTTTGATCGGCACCGGCAGTGCCCACAACATGGGCCGGATTGCCGAGACATTCATTCGTTCGCTGCTGCCGGACATCGATATCCTTCTGCTGCGGCCGGGTGAGACGGAAGATCTTTCCAAAGTCATCGTGCCGGAAAAGGATCTGGTGTTGCTGCTGAGCTGGTCCTCGACCACGGCCGATATGGTCAAGACGGCTAGGCAATTGCTCGACCTGCATGTCATCATGGTGGGAATTACCGAAAAAACATTTGCCGATATGGCGTTGATCGCATACAAGAGCGGCGGTGTCGTGCCGATTCTCAGCGGTGAGGAAATAACCGTATCCGGCGTTAAAAGCACGCTAGGCATGTTGTTCGTCACCGAGCTTTTCTGCATATGGCTGGCTGCGGTGAAAGGGCGACATGCCGAAGCCCGTCAGGCGATGGAGGATCTGGCGCGCATACCGAATGCCATCGAAGAACTCCTTCAAGACAAGCATATCCAAAAAGTTTCCAAACAGCTTGCTCGTCGCCATTCCGATTGCAGAGCGGCGATTGTCATCGACGCGCTGCAATGCAGAGGAGAGGGGAAGGAAATTGCGCTGAAGCTGGAGGAAAATAGCTGGTCTGCAATCGGCAAAACGCTCGATTACACGGAAGCATCACCATTTATCGATAAAAAATTGCCGGCGGATTCACTGATCATTGTCAATGCCACCTGCAGGCGACGTATCGATGAAGCCGTCGCCATCATGGAGAGACTGCACCGCATTGGCACCGAGTTTGTGGCTGCCAGCATTGCCCATCGGCAACAGGAGTTGATCGACGATTACAGCGGTGGGCGCTGTATTTACCTGCAGCGCCTGCCGGATGTTCTGCAACCTTTCGTCGATCTTGCGTTTTACTACCAGTTCGCTTTGTACTTCGGGCTGGCGCAAGGACGCAAGATCGGTGTCCCGCCCAGAAGCCGGGCCAA
>JAHEIV010000452.1 GCA_024639205.1 Deltaproteobacteria bacterium
AGTCCACGGCCACCGTGGTGTGGTAACAGGCAGTCATGGCAACTTTAGCCAATAAGCTGCCGGCGAACTTGATGCCCTGCCCTCCGCGCCCGGCAATTCTAAATTTGGCTTTCATGATTCGAAGGTTGTTCAACCCGTTGAATGAAAGTCCCAAACTATTGAAAAAAGCCTATAAAAATTGGGCGCCCCAGTCAACAGATATTCGGAATAGGCCTCCTGAATCGCTTTGACCGATCGCACCGCACCAAATTTCTGACGAACTGCCCGATCTATGGCCTAGCCTACCCTTACAACAGAAAACGGGCAGCTTTATGAACTCCCCGCTTCTGGATGAGCGGTGGCGCTGGCCGGAACATAAGAATCACCGACACAACCCTATGCGATCATTCCCATCGACGCTGTCGAGTTGAAATCACCGGACTATCACCCGACACCGCTGCATAAGATTCGACCGGCCAAAATCACTTGTAAAAGCGACCGCAATGGGATTTAAACACTGATATTATCTACCGGTGGATTGAAAATGATCCCCCTTTGCGGCTACTGCAGGCGAAGTGCGCAGGCCAGGCTTTGCCGGGTGACAGAGCGCATCTCGATCATGTACAGAAATGCCCGAACGATAAAAAGAAATTGGTCATCGAACCGCACTGAAAGAGCAGGCAAGCGTTTTCAGGTGCGCCTTATTTACGCCAGGGCATCTTTTTGTCGATCAGCAGCAGGCAGTTGTGCTATAGTCCCGTGCCAATTGGATGCCCGAGGAACCTGTATTTGTGTAACTTTTTTCAAGGAGTAAACCGCCATGCAGAATTTGAACTGGAGATGTTTCTGCCTTGCCGCGGCCCTTTTGCCGGTGGCACTTTCGGCATGTGAGAACCGTCCGCCTGCTCGGGAACAGGTGCCGGAGCCACGGATTGCGGAGGTTGAGATTCGGGTTCTCGAAGAGCAGCAATGGGTCGAAACGATCAGCTCCTTCGGTGTGATCGATTCCGCCAAGGAGATTGTCATCACCACCGACTTCTCCGAACGAGTGGAAAAGGTTCATGTCAAGGAGGGCAACCGAATCAAGGCGGGCCAGTTGCTGATTGAACTGGACCGAAGGAAGCAGGAACTGCGGCTTGCCCGGTATCGGACCTCCCTCAGAGAGGCAAAAGCCACTTTAACCAATGCACAGACAACCCTGAAAAGACAGGAAGCACTTTTTGCCGGTCGCAACATATCCCAATCGAAACTGGAAGAATCGCAGCTCGCCCTTAAAACCGCCCGGGCGCGTTACGAGGAGGCGCTGGCAGCCGTGCAGCTGGGGGAGCGAGAACTAGCGGACCGCCGAATCAACAGTCCCGCTGCCGGCCAAGTGGTCAAACGATCCGTCGAGCCGGGCGAGACGGTAAGCCCGGGTGCTGCTCTGATGGTCATTCAAGTGGTGGATGCCGTGCGGGTGATCACCTATGTGACCGAAAAAAATATCAACCACTTGAGCCTGGGAAGCGAGGCCGCGGTCACCACACCGGCGGTGCCGGGCCGCGCCTACACCGCCCGCATCGAATCCCTTGGGACCAAAGCGGACCCCGACACCGGCAGTTTTTCGGTAAAGCTTGCCATTCCGAACACCGAAGGACTGCTGCGACCGGGCATGACGGCAAGGGTGAGCCTGCAGGGACTGAAATATCTGGATGCGATCCTGATCCCCGACAGCGCCCTGGTGGACCGCAGTCGCCGCCGTGTCGCCTACAAAGTCGAAGACGGCAAGGCCGTGCAGATCGAGCCGGTGGTGGCGCTTTCCACCATAGACCTGGTCCACGTATTGTCCGGTCTTCAGGCCGGTGATCAGCTCATCGTCGAAGGGATCGAAAACATTGTCGAGGGCTCACCGGTTAGGGTCATTGAGAGTGAACCGGCTGCAGATACCGGTTCCTGATATCAATAGCTGTGTTTACCCTTTTCACGTTTATCTCGATCCGCAACGAAGTGTTGTCCGGCGCTATTTGTTTTTCGAAGTAGACCGCGTTTAGCAGAAAGCACACAACCATGAGATCCCTATCCGCTTTTTTCGTACGCAGACCGCTGCTGGTCCGGCTGATCATGCTCTTTATTCTGGTCGCAGGGTCATTGACCTTGCGCTTTCAGACCTACGAGATGTTTCCCACGATCGATCTGGGCATCGTCACGGTAACCACCTTCCGGCCCGGTTCGAGTCCCGAAGATGTGGAGCTTTCCCTTACCGTGCCGCTGGAAGAGGAGCTGTTGCAAGTTGACGGCCTGGAGAAGATATACTCGAGCAGCATGGAAGGGATGTCGGTCATCACGGTCCGGATCGATCCCGATGCAACCGATACGCGGCAAATCCTTGCCGACATCCAGAAAGCTGTAGACCGCGGGTCCGTAAAGCTGCCCAACGACCTGCTCCAGGCGCCCCTGGTTCAGGAACTGTCCACGCGCACCATCCCCGTGGTTGAAATCCACGTGACGGGTACGGTGCCGGAGATGGTGCTGCGGCAAACAGCCGATCAGCTGGCGGACGGCCTGCGGGAGGTGGGTGGAATCTCCGGTGTCGACAAGGTGGGCCATCGGGATCGAGAGGTCAAGATTTATGTCAATCCGGATCGGTTGCAGCACCTGGGGATCTCTTACCGGGAAATCATCGATGCGATCAATCGCAGAAATGTGCGCGATTCGGGCGGATCGCTTGATTCTTTTGTTGCCGAGAAAAAGGTGCTGACCGTCGGACAGTTCTCCCACCCAAAGGAAGTGCAAGAAGTCATTGTTCGCAGCAAATCCCCCGGCAACCATGTGCGGCTCCGGAACGTGGCTGAGGTCATCCTCGATTTTGAGGACTGGCAGCTGCGGTCGCTGATCGACGGCAAACAGTCCATCCTGCTTCTGCCCAAGAAAAAATCGTCTGCGGATGGGGTGAAAGCCGCTGCCGCGGTCAGAAAGTTTATTCGCGCGGCGCAAAAAGATGCCCCTGCCGGGGTGAAGCTGGTCATCGTAAACGACCTGTCGCGATTCACCTTTGACATGCTCGACGTGCTGAGCAGC